>NZ_DALYOQ010000008.1:0-70230 GCF_031974595.1 Pantoea sp. CTOTU46764
CTCTGCGCTCGGCGCTGCGGATGGCGCGCAACACCGCCGCCTGTGATGACAGTGCCCGATATGGTTTTTCGTTGGGAACGTATTCATGCGCACCAGGTCGCCATGAATGGCGACCCTATGGGATTTGCAGCGATTGTGAGCCAGGAAAATGCATTGTTGCTGCAGCACGGGTGTTGAAGCGACATCCTAACCCGCTGAGCGAATGAGGGATTCCAGGGCGAGCCGCATGGATGCGGCGAGAGGTGGCGCTGAGCAGGAGCGAATCGACACCGGTCCGTCAGGAATCGTGAATGAGTGAAGGTACCGCGAAGCGGCGGGTTGGGCTGGCGCAAGGCCCGGGAGTGCAGAGGGCGCGGCCAGGCGTCCTCTGCTCGGTCGCCGCACGAAGGTGCTGCAACTGCCTCAGCACATGGCGAACGAAAGTCGCTCTGCGCTTAACTGAGCGGCATTACGCCATGAATGGCGACCTTACGGGGTGTGGTTTTAGCGGCCTTTCTTACACAGGTCGGCGAGTTCGAGGTCGGGCAGCTCTTCGCAGTTGCTGGTGTCGTTATGCTTCAGCTCAGCCAGCGCGTCCGCGACGGTGCGGGTTTCCAGCACTTTCAGCGACGCTTCTTCAGCCTCTTCCGCAATCGATTTGAAATACCAACACAGGTTGGCGCTGACCAAACAGCGCGGTGCCACATCAGGGCGCGATGCCCAGAGTTTTTTATCTTCAATCACAGACGTATAAATGTCGCGCAGCGTGATCTCAGCGGCCGGGCGACCCAAATGAATCGAGCCGGTGCGGCCAAGCGTTGAGACGATGATGCCGTCACGCGTGAGCGGAACCATAAGTTTCCGAATGAAACTGGGGTTCGCTTCAAGACCATACGCCAAAATGGCACTGGTCGAGCGTTTACCCAGTTGCTCCGCCATCGCTACGCTCAAAACCATCTGCAAAGCTGTCGGGAAGCGGTAATCAAGCATTTCTGTATCCTGAGTTGCGGTTATCTTGTTGTTTTTATGCCGCGACAGTGAGTAATCAATGAGCAATAAATATAACAAACACTGTTGCTTTTTAGAAGTCAACGTCCGTGATCCAGGCACGTATTCCCCATTTAATCGGGCAGAAGCGCACAGGCTGCTTAGTTTATCACTCCCCTATCCGACTGTGGGCTGGCCTGCGGCAACTTCTGCTGCAAAAACACCACCAACAGCACGTTAATCAACGCCAGAACGCATAACAACCACAGCGTGGCGCTGGCTCCGAGGTGCTGAAACACATAGCCGCCAACCAGCGGCGTCAATGCCTGACCGATCAAGGCGGGACGCGCCATGCGCCCGACCACAATCGCATAAGCCTCTGGTTTGACCATCACCAGCGGTAAAGTTCCCCGCACAATGGCGCGCAAACCATTTCCGGCACCGTACAGCACCATGCTGAGCACCGCAAACTGCGGATAACACGCCAGCAGCAGCAAGCCGAGCGCCACTAATCCCACCGAGAAAAAGGTGGTCCAGATTGGATGACCGCGCTTAAAGGCGATATCCACGATGCGTGATCCGACCTGACACGGGCCGAGAATCGCGCTGATGGCCAGCGCCGACGCCAGCGTGTGCCCGCTGGCCTGCAGCAAGGTGATCAGCTGCACCGAAATGGCCGTCATGATCACCGATGCGAGAGTGAAGATGCTGCACAGCAGCCAAAACAGCGTTGGCGCCAGTTCGTCGCCCTGCGCGGTGGGTTTTGCTTTCGCGGCGGCGATTTTCCCTTCTGGCGCGGGAAGCGCGTAAAGATACGCGGGCAATACTGAAACACACAACAATCCGGCGATAGCAAAACAGGCACCGCGCCAATCCAGCCAGTGAATCAACAGCGCGGTACCCGGCCATACTATCGTGGTACAGAAGCCGGAGATTAACGTGATGCCGGTAATTGCGCCGCGCGCCTGGCCGCCGTACAGCGTACCGAGCGTGGCAAACAGCGCATCGTACAGGCCCATCGCCATACCCATGCCGATAATCAGCCAGGCAAACAGAAACAGCGGCAGGTTATGACTCAATCCCATAATCACCAGACCAAGCGCCATCACCGCCCCGCTCGCCGCCAGCAATGCTCGGCCATAAGTGCGGGAAATCAGTCGCCCGCTCAGCGGTGCCAGCAAACCGGAAATCAGCATGCCGAGCGATAGCGCGCCATACACCCATTGTTGCGACCAACCGGTTTCCGCCACGATGGGATTGGCCATCACCGCCATAAGATAGAAGGATCCGCCCCATGACAGGATTTGCACTAATCCAAGCGTAACGATGGCGGCGGCAGGTGGCTTTGGCTGAGGCTTCACAACAATTATCCATTAGCAGGCAAAGTATTGTTATAACACGTTCATCCCGCTGGAAAAATCCCGCCGTTGGCTGCTTAACAAAATCCTTGCGCGGCGCTGGCAGACCAGCGCCTAAGCCAGTACACTGAAAAGTATGTTGTAACTATGGAGGCCATTTATGGCTCGTTATGATTTGGTTGCCGACCTGCACGACTGCGTCAACGCGCTGGAAGCAGGTTTAGCCGCGTTGCGTCATCAGATTGAGCAGCAACCGCTGCTGATTGCGCGCGTGTTTAGCCTGCCGGAAATCGAGAAAGGCCGCGAGCATGATGAAATTGAACGCATCGCGGTGACGCAGCATCTTGGCAAAACGGCACGCGACATGGCGCTGGCGCACTATTGCCGCCTGTTTATGCAGCATCAATCGGAAAAACTCAGCACCAAAGCCGCCGTGCGCCTACCGGGCGCGATTTGCATCGAAGCCGACGGCGATGTGTATGAACAGATTACGCAGCAGGTTGCGGAGATAAATACCCTGAAGCAGCGGCTGGAACAGCTGATAACCGTGGAATCGGGCTTGCCGAGCGAGGCGCGTTTTGAGTTTGTCCACCAGCATCTGCGCGGGTTAATTACTCTTAACGCTTACCGCAGCGTGACGCTGCTTAACTCGCCGGACAGTTTGCGCTTCGGCTGGGCGAATAAAAATATCATCAAAAACGTTACCCGTGATGAGGTGGTGGAACAGCTGGAGCGCAGCCTAAAGGCCAATCGCGCTCAGGCGCCGTGGACGCGCGAGCAGTGGGCGGAAAAAGTGCAATTGGAGCTGGAAGCGATCCTCGCGTTACCGGCGGGTGCGAAGCTTAAAATCAAGCGTCCGGTAAAAGTGCAGCCGATTGCCCGCGTGTGGCGCGCCAGCGAAAAGAAACAGGTGCAGCTTGCCTGCCCTTCTCCGCTGCTGGTGCTGTGCCGCGATCGCACCCAGGTACCGATTTTGGGTGAGCTGCTGAACTACGATGCCGATAACGTGGCTTATCGCCACAAACCGCTGGCCGAGCCGCTGCATCTGATCATTCCGCGCCTGCATTTATGGAGCGATCGGCAGGTTTAAAAATAAATTTCAAAATCACTGCATCCAATTCATCACCTGTCCTCGTATATCAGAGTGTGAGCAACTTCTTCGCTCCCTACTACGAGGATTTATGATGAAAAAGCTAATGGGCATTGCAGTCGTATCCAGCACTTTACTGTTCACCGCAGGCGCATTCGCCGCGATGGATAATGGCTCCGTGATGGTAGGCGGAGCAGCGATGTATCCACAAAAAAACATCGTTGAAAACGCGCTGAACTCCAAAGATCACACCACGCTGGTTGCTGCCGTCAAAGCGGCGGGCTTGGTGGAAACCCTCGAAGGTAAAGGTCCGTTTACCGTCTTCGCGCCAACCAATGCGGCCTTCGCCAAATTGCCAGCGGGCACCGTTGAAAGCCTGGTGAAACCGGAGAACAAAGCGAAGTTGACCAGCATCCTGACTTATCATGTGGTGGCGGGCAAATACGACATGAAAGCGCTGGAGATGAAAATCAAGCAAGGTGGCGGTCATGCCGAGCTGAAAACCGTCAATGGCCAACCGTTGTGGATTATGAATAATGGCCCGCACAATATTCAGCTGAAAGATGGTCAAGGCAATGTGGCGAATATCAGTACTTATGACGTCAATCAGAAAAATGGTGTGATTGATGTGATTGATACCGTCTTAATGCCTAAGTAATTGCCTATACTCGGGTTGGGCATTTTAGCCAACCGGGAAGATGATGGATAATAGGCTAACAGAACAATTAGTGACGTTATTGCCGGCGATCGCACAGGGCGATCGCCGCGCGTTTGAACAACTCTATCGACTGACTTCGCCACATCTTTTCGCCCTCACCCTGCGTATGTTACGCCAGCAAGGCTGGGCGGAAGAGGTGCTGCACGATTGCTATCTCACTATCTGGAACCGCGCCAACGCCTACGATGCCGCCCTTAGCGCGCCGATGACATGGATGACGCACATTGTGCGCAATCGCTGCATTGACGGGTTACGCAGCGGACAAGCGCGCATGACGCTCAATACAGAAGAGTTTGACGATCTGCTGCAGATAACGGCGGAAGACGAACAGAATACCTGGCACGATCCGGCGCAAGCCGATCGCCTGCGACACTGCATTGGTCATCTGAGCAGCGAACAGCAGCAAAGCATCACGCTCGCCTATTATCAGGGGATGTCCCACAGTGATATTGCCGCCTGGCTACAACAGCCGGTTGGCTCGGTTAAAAGCTGGATTCGCCGCGCGCTGGAGCATCTGCGGGAGTGTGTGGGCCTATGAACGAAAACGTACAACGCGATGATGCCTTAGCGGCCGAGTATGCGCTGGGCACCTTAAGCGAGCTGGCGCGTTTGCGCTTTGAGCGCCGGCTGCGCAACGAACCTGAACTCGCGGCTAATGTCGCACGCTGGCAAACCCTGCTGGCGGGCCTTGATAATCAGCTTGCGCCCGTCACGCCGCCGGAAAAGGTGTGGAAGAAGATTACGTTGAGCTTGCCTGAGCAACGCGCGATTCGAGCCAAACGTCATAATGCGGGCTGGCTGGCGGCCGCCAGTTTCGCGGCAATCGCCCTGCTCGCCTCACTGTTCCTGCAGCCACCAACGTTAACGCCGTTGACAGTACTTAACGATGCTCAGCATCAACAGCAATGGGTGGTCAGCGCGGACAGCAAACTGGCGCAGCTGAGCCTGACGCCGTTACATCCGGTGGCCATCGCCGATAACACCAGTTTGCAGCTGTGGCTGATTCCGCCAGGTAAAGCGCCGATTTCGCTGGGTTTATTGGATAACCAGAAGGCAACCGATGTTGCGTTAAATAGCACGATTTCTCGTTCAGGCGTGATCGCTATCAGCCTTGAACCGCGCGGCGGCTCGCCAACGGGCCAGCCAACCGGTCCAGTGCTGTATAGCGGGCAGTTGTAAACGAAAAAGGCCGTTCATTTGAACGGCCTTAGCTTTTTCAACCGCTATTGCTTCATGCTGCCAACCATCTCTTCCGGACGTACCCACTCATCGAACTGCTCTTCGGTCAGATAGCCGAGCTTCAGCGCCGAGCCTTTCAGCGTCAGGCCCTCTTTATGCGCTTTTTTGGCGATTTCCGCCGCTTTGTCGTAACCGATATGGGTATTCAGCGCGGTGACCAACATCAGCGATTCGTTCAGCAACTGATCGATACGCTCGCGTACCGGCTCAATGCCAATCGCGCAGTGGTGATTGAAGCTGTCCATACCGTCGGCCAGCAGACGCACCGATTGCAGGAAGTTGTGGATCACCATTGGACGGAACACGTTGAGCTCAAAGTTGCCGGACGCGCCGCCAATGTTCACCGCCACGTCGTTGCCCATCACCTGGCAACACAGCATGGTCAGCGCTTCGCACTGCGTCGGGTTCACTTTGCCCGGCATAATTGAGCTGCCAGGTTCGTTTTCCGGGATCGCCAGTTCGCCGATGCCGCAACGCGGGCCGGAAGCCAGCCAGCGTACGTCGTTGGCAATTTTCATCAGCGAAGCTGCCAAACCTTTCAGCGCTCCGTGTGCGTGGACCAGCGCATCGCAGGTCGCCAGCGCTTCAAACTTGTTCGGCGCGGTAACAAACGGCTGTTTGGTCAAATCGGCCAGCGCTTTCGCCACACGTACCGCGTATTCAGGATGGGTATTCAGGCCGGTACCAACGGCGGTGCCGCCCAGCGCCAGCTCCGCCACGTGCGGAATACTGTTTTCGATGTGCTTGAGATTGTGCTCGAGCATCGCCACCCAGCCGGAGATCTCCTGGCCGAGCGTCAACGGGGTCGCATCCTGCAAGTGGGTACGACCAATCTTGACGATATCTTTGAAGGCGTCGGACTTCTCACTCAGCGTCTTTTTCAACACGTGAATCTGCGGAATCAGCTGCTCCCGCACGGCGATGACCGCGGCCACGTGCATGGCGGTGGGGAACACATCATTGGAGCTTTGGCTTTTATTCACGTCGTCATTGGGGTGTACCAAACGCGACATGCCACGCTCGCCGCCAAGAATTTCACTGGCGCGGTTGGCCAGCACTTCATTCATGTTCATGTTGGTCTGGGTGCCGGAGCCGGTCTGCCAGATCGCCAGCGGAAACTCATCGCTGTGTTTATCTGCCAGCACTTCGTCGGCGGCTTTAAGAATCGCCTGAGCGCGATCGGCAGGAAGCAAGCCGAGATCCTGGTTCACCTGCGCCGCCGCACGCTTGGTCAGCGCCAGCGCATGCACCAATGCCACTGGCATTTTCTCGGTTGAGATTTTGAAATGTTCCAGCGAACGCTGGGTTTGTGCGCCCCACAACTTATCTGCCGGTACTTCGATCGGTCCCATTGAGTCTTTTTCAATGCGATTGGCTGCCATGACTACGTCTCCTTAGCTCAGATTTTGAGGTTTCCGCTCTAAACGCCTTCCCGCGACGCCGTTGAGCGAGCAAGATTGTCACATACAAGAATTTAACATTATGCGAGCTTATAGCCTTTATTGCACTTGTTCGTGTATTTTCTATGGCACTTTCTGCTTTAATAAGCCTATTTACTTACGGTTATTAAGGGTAAACGATGCAAAAATTGAACAATTCGCTGCAAAATTACGCCTGGGGCAGCAAAACTGCGCTGACAGAACTCTACGGCATCGAAAATCCTCAAGGTTTGCCGATGGCGGAGCTGTGGATGGGCGCACACCCGAAAAGCCCTTCGACCGTTGAGGTCAACGGTGAAGCGCGTTCGCTGCGCGAAGTGATTGATGCCGACAAGGTCGTCACGCTAGGCAATGCGGTGGCGGAACGTTTCGGCGAGCTGCCGTTCCTGTTTAAAGTGCTGTGCGCCGATCAGCCGCTGTCGATTCAGGTACACCCGAGCAAAGCCGCTGCTGAAGAGGGTTTTGCGCGTGAAAATGCTGCTGGCATTCCACTCAGCGCCGCTGAACGTAACTATAAAGATGCCAATCACAAACCCGAATTAGTGTATGCGCTGATGCCATTCCAGGCGATGAACGGTTTCCGCGAGCTGCATGAAATTGTTTCGCTGCTGGAACCGGTGGCCGGTGCGCATCCGCAAATCGCCCACTTCCTGGAAAATGCTGACGAAGCCAACCTGGCAAAACTGTTCGCCACGCTGCTGTCGCTGCAAGACGAGGCCAGATCGCGCGCCATCGGCGTACTGAAATCGGCGCTCAACGCGCGTGAAGGCGAACCGTGGCAGACGATCAAATCCATCGCCAGCGATTATCCAGACGACAGCGGGCTGTTTTCGCCGCTGCTGCTCAATGTGATCACCCTGCAGCCGGGCGAAGCGATGTTCCTGTTTGCCGAAACGCCGCACGCCTACCTGAAAGGCGTGGCGCTGGAAGTGATGGCGAACTCCGATAACGTGCTGCGCGCCGGTTTGACGCCAAAGTTTATCGATATCCCGGAACTGCTGGCTAACCTGAAGTTCCAGGCAAAACCGGCCGCGACGCTGCTGACGCAGCCGCAGCGCGACGGCGAAACCCTGAACTTCCCGATTCCGGTAGAAGATTTTGCCTTTGCCATTCATGGGCTTTCCGCTGCACCGCAAGCGCTGGCACAAAACAGCGCTGCCCTGCTGTTCTGCATTGAAGGCCAGGCGGTGATTGAGAAGTCCGGTCAACAGCTGGTGCTAAAGCCAGGTGAATCCTGCTTTGTCGCTGCCAATGAGTCGCCAGTCAACGTGGCGGGCACCGGTCGTCTGGCGCGCGTGTTTAATACGCTCAACTGAGTTCCGGTGACGCTGCCAGCATTAACTGCTATTCTTTCAAACTATTAATTTAAAACGCCTGAGGGCGTTTTTCTTCACCCGTCGCGCACCGACCAGCGGCGTGCGGACGCAAGGATAAGGACGACACAGCGATGAAAAAGACCCAGGTTGCCGTAGGTGTAATTGTGGCGCTCGGCGTGATTTGGACTGGTGCTGCATGGTTTACCGGTAAACAACTGGAAAGCCACATGGATCAGATGTTGCAGAATGCCAATGCGCAGCTGAATGCTTACGCACCGAACAGCCGACTGACGCTGAGCTATCAGGATTATCAGCGCGGTGTGTTCAGCAGCAAAACCAAGTTGGTGGTGCAAGCCAGCTCGCAAACCAATGACAACCCGCTGTTGAAGCCAGGTCAAAGCATCGTGCTGAACGAGACTATCGATCACGGTCCTTTCCCGTTCGCCCAGTTGAAGCGCGGCAGCCTGATCCCAAGCATGGCGTCAGTGCATACCGAGCTGGAAAACACCGATGCGGTGAAGAAACTGTTTGAACTGACCAACGGCAAGTCGTTGGTTAATGCTGATACCCGCGTTGGTTACAGCGGTGCAACCAATACCGATCTCAACCTGCTGGCGGTGGATTACAACAATCCGCAGACCGGTGATCGTCTGGCCACCAACGGCGGCACGCTGAACATCAGCGCCGACAATAAAGGCGACAAAGTCAGCCTCGACGGCGACTTCTCCAGCATCGCGGTCACCAGCAAAAATCAGGTGGAACAGCCAGTGCTGTTCACGCTCAATGGCCTGAAGCTGAGCGGCGATACCCACCTCAGCCCGGAAGGCGTGCGCGTTGGCGATCAGTCGATCTCCCTGGATAAACTCGATGCCAGCATCAACGGTCAGGAAGGTTTGTCACTGGAGAAGCTGAAAACCACCTCTTCCTTCGATAATAAAGAGGGCAAGATTGGCGGGCAGCTGGACGTCAAGGTTGACAAGATCACCCTGCAGAAACAGCCATTTGGTGAAGCTAAGCTGGCGATGAAGTTTGCGCAGTTCGATGCACAGGCGGTGAAAGCCTTCTCGGATACTTACAACGCGCAGATGCAGGACCTGCTGAACCAGCCGGGCGTGGCGGAAGATCCAATTCGCTATCAGGCCAGCGTGCAAACCATCCTGCGTAATAACCTGCCAACGCTGCTGAAAGGCTCGCCAACGCTGAGCATCGCACCGTTGAGCTGGAAAAATGACAAAGGTGAAAGCACCTTTAACCTGAACGTCGGCTTTAACGATCCGGCCACCGTGACCGGCGAAGCGCAGAGTTTGGGTGCCGCAGTGGATCGCGTGCTGAAAACCCTCGACGGCAAGCTGGCAATCAATATGCCGATGGCGACAGAAACCATGCGTCATGTCGGTTTGGCGGAAGGTTATCAGGGTGATGATGCGCAGAAGCTGGCGGATCAGCAGGTGAAAGGTTTAGCGGCGATGGGCCAGATGTTCCGCCTGACGCAGCAGCAGGATGACAACATCGTCACCAGCCTGCAATACGGCAACGGTCAGGTCACCATGAACGGCGACAAGATGACGCTGGAGCAGTTCCTGTCACGCTATATGCTGGGCGCCCCAACCAGCGAAGGTATGCCAGAGTAATTAGTGGGGCGGCCAACTGGCCGCCCTAAACTTCCCCGCGTATCAGCTGCGGCGGCACAATCAAACTTTGAATCTCTGATTCCGGCTGCGCCAGCCGCTGCAACATCCGTTCCGCCGCCCTTCTTCCTACATCACGCGCTTCGCTGCTGACAAAGGTCATGGTGGGATCGTGCAACTCCCGCTGCGGATCGTCATTAAAGCCCACCAGCGCCAGTTGCTGCGTGTAGTAGCTATCGACTGCGCCTTCACCAAAGGTTCGCCCACAGCGTAACGCACCAAAATAGCAACCGAGCGCGGTGCTGCCGTTATGCGCCAGAATCGCGGTAATACCCGGATGCTGACGCAACAATTGCAGCGTTAATGCCGACACGCTTTGTTGGCGATCGTCACACTCAATAATCCAGTCGGATCGAAACGGCAAACCGTATTGCAATAAAGTGGCGCAGTAGCCGCCAATCCGCTCGGCGCGCGTCAGAGACGATCCCAAACCGCCCATCCAGGCGATGCGCTGATGGCCCTGACGAATCAGATACTCCGTCGCCATGCGCGCCGCCTGACTATTATCGGGACGCAATGAGTCAACGTTATCCAGGCTGCTGGCGCGCGAGGCACAGACTAAGGCGATGTTCTGTTCCTGCGCCTGCGGCACCAGCGTTTCCGCCTGCGCCACCGCGCCGCCGAGCACAATCCCTTCCGCGCCCTGCGCCACCAGCGTGTCAAAGCAGCGTTTAAGATGTTGGCCGTGCTGACCGCTTTGTGTCAGCACCAGCACTTTGCCCTGCTGCTCCAGCACTTCACTGAGCCCGGCCGTCATCGCAGCATAAAATGGCTGGCTGAGATCGCGCACGATCAAGCCGATCACGCCGCTTTCGCCGCCGCGCAAGATTGAGGCCGAACGATTACGCACATAGCCAAGCTGCTCAATCGCCTGATTGACACGTGTGGCCGTAGCGGGCGAGATACGCCCTTTGCCGGAGAGCACCAACGACACGGTAGAGACCGACACCCCGGCGACCAACGCCACATCATGAATAGTGGTTTTCTGCTGGGACATAGCCTTCCGTTACCCACGTCCAAATTCAAAGAGGTAAAACGTTACACTGATTGCACCAAAAATAAAGTCTGCAATTAGTCACTCTTTGTGATTATAGCCACAAAAATAAGTGATAAAACGTTTTATCATCCTTGACCACATTGAAGCCTTTCACTTTTATTGCCAGGAGAATCTATGTCCGCCAGTCGTCCCAAAATGTCACTTTGGGAGTTTTTCCAAAGTCTGGGCAAAACCTTTATGTTGCCCGTCGCGCTGCTTTCGTTCTGCGGTATCCTGCTCGGCATCGGCAGTTCGCTCAGCAGCCGCGATGTGCTCACGCTCATCCCCGCGCTCGATCAGCCTTTCCTGCAATATCTGTTTATCTGGCTGGCGAAGATCGGTTCCTTTGCCTTTAGCTATCTGCCGGTGATGTTTGCCATTGCCATTCCGCTCGGTATGGCGCGCGAGAACAAAGGCGTGGCAGCGTTTGCCGGTTTTGTTGGCTATGCGGTGCTGAACCTGAGCATCAACTTCTGGCTCAACATCAACGGCATTCTGCCAACCACCGATGCGGCGGTGCTGAAAGCTAATAACGTACAAAATATCCTCGGCATTCAGTCCATAGACACCGGTATTCTCGGCGCGGTGATCGTCGGTATCGTGGTGTTTTGGTTGCATGAGCGTTTCCACAACATTCGCCTGCCGGATGCGCTGGCGTTTTTTGGTGGCACGCGCTTCGTACCGATCGTCACCGCGATGGCGATGGGCGTGCTGGGCTTGGTGGTTCCGCATATCTGGCCCTTCTTCGCCCGTGCGATTACCGGCCTCGGCTGGGTGATCAACAGCGCCGGTGAATTTGGCCCGATGATCTTCGGTACCGGCGAACGTCTGCTTTTACCGTTTGGTTTGCAGCACATTCTGGTGGCGATCATCCGCTTTACCGATGCGGGCGGCACTATGGATGTGTGCGGTAAAAGTGTCAGCGGTGCGTTGACCATCTTCCAGGCGCAGCTGGCATGTGCGGATACGCACGGCTTTGCCGAGAGCGCCACACGCTTCCTGTCGCAGGGTAAAATGCCGGCCTTCCTCGGTGGTTTGCCAGGCGCAGCATTGGCGATGTATCACTGCGCCCGTCCGGAAAACCGTCATAAAATTAAAGGCCTGCTGATTTCCGGCGTGGTGGCGTGCGTCGTGGGCGGCACCACAGAACCGCTGGAATTCCTGTTCCTGTTCGTTGCGCCGGTGCTGTATCTGATCCACGCACTGCTGACCGGTTTGGGCTTCACCGTGATGGCGATGCTGGGCGTAACTATCGGTAATACCGACGGCAACGTGATCGACTTCTTCGTCTTCGGCGTGCTGCACGGTCTCTCCACCAAGTGGTATTGGGTGCCGGTGATTGCTGCAGTTTGGTTTGTGTCTTATTACGTCATCTTCCGTTTTGCCATCAGCCACTTCAATATCAAAACGCCAGGTCGCGAAGTGGAAAGCAACAGCGTGGAGCAGCAGGTTAATCGCGCGGCTGTCGGTAAATCCGGCTTCAACACGCCAGCGATTCTGTCGGCGCTGGGCGGCGTGGAAAACATCACTTCACTGGATAACTGCCTGACGCGTCTGCGCATTACCGTGGTTGATATGAGCAAAGTGGATGATGCAACGCTGAAAGCCAACGGCGCGATTGGCGTGGTGCATGTTAATGCCACCAATCTGCAAGTGGTAATGGGCCCGCAGGTGCAGTCGGTCAAAGATGAGATGGCACATCTGATGAGCGCGACGGTGTAATGATGCAAGGTTTTGATTTCAATCAGGTGGTGGATCGCCACGGCAGCTGGTGTACGCAGTGGGATTTCGTGGCCGATCGGTTTGGCGTGACGGACTTGCTGCCCTTCACTATCTCCGACATGGATTTCGCCACCGCACCTTGCATCATCGAGGCGCTGCAACAGCGCCTCACGCACGGGGTGTTTGGTTACAGCCGCTGGCAGCATGATGATTTTCTGTCTGCCATTCAACACTGGATGCGCAGCCGTTTCGCTACTGACGTCGCGGCAGAATCGCTGATTTATGGTCCGTCGGTGATTTACATGGTGGCGCAGCTGTTGCGCCACTGGACGCAGCCGGACGATGAAGTGCTGATCCACACGCCTGCTTACGATGCGTTTTACCACACCATCAACGGCAATCAGCGTCGCGTGCTGGAGCTGCCGCTGCAGCGCCATGGAAGTGAATGGGTCTGCGACATGGCGCAGCTGAAAAGCTTGCTGGCGCGTCCGCGCTGTAAGGTGATGCTGCTGTGCAGTCCGCATAATCCTACCGGCAAAGTGTGGCGCGAAGACGAGCTGCGCCAGATGGCCGCGCTATGCGAAAAGCATGGCGTGAAGGTGATCAGCGATGAAATCCATATGGATATGGTGCTGAGTGATGCGCGGCATACGCCGTGGAGCCAGGTTGCGCAGTCCGATTGGGCGCTGTTCACCTCGGCCTCCAAGAGCTTCAACATTCCGGCGCTGACCGGCGCGTGGGGCATCATTCCAGATGAGCGCGATCGTCAGGCATGGTTCCACGCGCTGAAGCAGCAGGATGGTTTATCCTCGCCGGCAGTCATGGCGCTTGCCGCTACCATCGCCGCGTATCGTGATGGCGCGCCGTGGCTGGATGCGCTGCGTACCCACTTACGTGGCAATATGCAGCACATTGCAGGACGGATGAACACGGCGTTTCCGCAGCTTAACTGGCAGCCGCCCGCCGCTACTTACCTGGCGTGGATCGATCTCAATCCGCTTGGCATTGACGAACAGGCGCTGCAACAGCGTCTGATTCATCAACACAAAGTGGCAATCATGCCCGGTTCAACTTACGGCGCAGCCAGTCGCGGTTATCTGCGTCTCAACGCCGGTTGCCCGCGCAGCAAGCTGGATGATGGGCTTGATCGTCTGATCGCCGGGTTAAAATCGTTCTGAAATGCGACGGATGCTGATTAATTCAGCATCCGTTTTCCTGTTTGCGCAAATCGCTGGCGCTGTTGCGCAAGATGTTTTTATAATCCTCTGCACTTTATGAAACTGAAGCGAGTGCGCCATGATTGATCTAAAACTCCCCCTCACCGACATTCACCGCCACCTTGATGGCAATATCCGCGCACAAACCATTCTCGATTTAGGCCGCCAGCATAATCTTGCGCTGCCCGCTGATTCGCTTGATACATTGCGTCCGCACGTGCAGGTCACCGCGAATGAACCGGATCTGGTGAGCTTCCTGCAAAAACTCGACTGGGGCGTGAAAGTGCTGGGCGATCTTGATGCCTGCCGTCGTATCGCGCTGGAAAACGTCGAAGATGCGGCGCGCGCCGGCATTCACTATGCGGAACTGCGCTTCTCACCGGGCTATATGGCGATGACCCACAAGCTGCCGATTGCCGGCGTGGTTGAAGCGGTGATGGATGGCGTGCGGGCCGGTATTCAGCAATACGGCGTCGATGTGCGCCTGACCGGCATTATGAGCCGTACCTTTGGTGAAGAAGCTTGCCTGCGCGAGCTGGAAGGTTTGCTGGCGCATCGCGATGGCATCACCGCCGTCGATTTGGCCGGTGACGAATTAGGCTTCCCAGGCAGCGAATTCCTCAGCCACTTTAATCGTGCGCGTGATGCCGGTTTCCGCATTACCGTTCACGCCGGTGAAGCCGCAGGCCCGGAAAGCATCTGGCAAGCGATTCGCGAGCTGGGCGCGGAGCGTATTGGTCACGGCGTGAAGGCGATTGAAGATCGCGCATTGATGGATTTCCTTGCCGAGCAGCGTATTGGTATTGAATCGTGCCTGACCTCGAATATTCAGACCAGCACCGTGTCGTCGCTGAGCAGCCATCCGCTGAAAACCTTCCTGCAGCATGGCATTCTCGCCACCATAAATACTGACGATCCGGCGGTTCAGGGCGTTGAGCTGGCACATGAATATGAAGTGGCGGCACCGCAAGCGGGATTGACGGCGGAGGAGATGCGTCAGGCGCAGGATAATGGCGTGACCATCGCGTTCCTGAGTGATGCCGAGAAAGCCGCGCTGCGCGCACGCGTGGCGGGATAATATCCCCTCTCCCGCGTGCGGGAGAGGGTTAGGGTGAGGGATAAAGCGCACGGAGTGTTTTCCCCTCACCCCGGCCCTCTCCCAAAGGGAGAGGGAGTAAAGCGAATTAACGCAACGACATAGTCTGGCGCTTCTCGGCGGACTGTAAGCCCAGTTCGATCAACTCCATCACCTGAATCGCCTCTTCTGCCTGCACCGGATTTGCACCTGTGCCCGCAATCGCATCACGAATGCCTGCATAATATGCTGGATAGTTGCCCGGCAAGGTCAGCAGCTCTTTCTCCACCATCACATCGCCTTCCGCCAGCGTCAGCGTACCGTTGCGCATGTCGTAGCCCCAATCTTCCTGTGGCGGACGTTCACCCGCTTTCAGACGATCTTCCTGCGGATCGAGGCCGTACTTCACGTAGCTGCCGCGCGTACCGTGCACCACAAAGCGTGCTGATTCCGCCGCCACCAACATGCTGGCGTGCAGCACCACGCGGCGCGTTGGATAGGTCAACACGGCATGGAAGTAATCGGTGGTTTGAGCGCCTGGACGCAGCTCTGCCATATCGACATTGATGGCGACCGGCGTGCCAAACAGCTGCAGCGCCTGGTCCAGCACGTGCGGACCAAGATCGAACCAAATGCCGCTGCCCGCGCCTTTCATTTCACGCCAGCGCTGACGCACTTCCGGGCGGAAACGGTCAAAGTGGGATTCGAAGTAACGCACTTCGCCCAAGGTGCCGTCGTTCAGCAGCGATTTCAGCGTCAGGAAATCGCTGTCCCAGCGACGGTTATGGAACACCGACAGCAGCAGACCTTTGGCTTTCGCCAGCGCATCCAGTTCACGCGCCTGTGACAACGTCACGGTAAATGGCTTATCGACCACCACGTGTTTACCGGCGTTGAGTGCCGCTTTAGCTAAGGGGAAATGGGTGTCATTCGGGGTCGGAATAACAATCAGTTGCAGTGTCGGGTCGTCCAGCAGCGCCTGAGGATCGGAAACCACCTGCACTGACGGCCAGTCAGCATGCACTTTGCTGGCATCGCTGCTTGAGATCGCCGCCAGCTCAACATCCGGCGTACCGGCGATCAAGGGAGCATGAAAGGTTTTGCTGGCAAAACCGTAGCCGATTAGGCCGACACGTAATTTATCGCTCATTCTCATTCCTCTTATTCGTTACCAGACTGATTTAAGACGAATCAGTCTATAAGAACAAGGCGGAATCACCTGAAAACTCAGGAAATAGCACTCCGTGCGGATTGCCAGCTTTCGTGAGCCACCAACGCATCCTGCGCATCCTGGCTGCGGCGGCGGAAGTCGCTGGGGCTGACGCCAACGCGTTTGCGGAACACGCGCGAGAAGTAGAGCTGGTCGTCGTAGCCCACTTCGCGGCCAACAGAAGCGATCGGTTCCTGGGTGGTTTGCAGCAGCAGTTTGGCGCGGATAACGCGCTGATCTTCGCGCCAGCGCAGCAGATTAATGCCCATTTGCTCGCGGAACAGATGCGCCAGCCGTGACGGCGACAGGCAAACATGGCGCGCCACTTCTTCAATCTTCACTTCGCCCGCCAGATGATTAGTGACGTACTGGCAAGCTTCAATCACGCGTGGATCGCGAATCTGTTGATGGCTGCGCGGGTCCTCTTCCACCGCACGCAGCAGCAGGCGCTCCAGCAGGTTCATCGCCAGCTCTTCGGCGAAGCGACGTCCGGAATTGTGAGTTTGTTCGATGCTGGCGAACAGGCGGTCAAATTCGGCACGCTGCGCTTCTGACAGACGCAAACGCCCTACGCCCTGACTTTCATCCTGCCACTGCAACCAATCGGTCCAGTACGCGCGCGGACGGAAATAGACCCAGCGATGGAACCAGCACGGGCTATCGGGCGCGCGGCCATAATAGTGCGGGGTTTTCGGTTGAAACAGCAGCAGATCGCCCGGCTCGCAGTCGAAGGCGGATTCACCATCAAACACGCGGCCCTGACCTTTAATGGTCAGATTGAGGATGTAGCCTTTCATGCCGTGCGGACGATCGATAAAGAAATCGAGCGCGTCATTGGCGTTAATCGGCGTCAATCCTGCCACCAGCCAGGCATTGAACGCATAGCCCGGCAATAAGGGATTCTGCTGCTCACTCGGGGGTTCACGATGGTACATAGTGGCCTCACTTATCGCGTGAAATGCGGCGAGCGCGCCCGCTATCCGGCGCGCTCAGCCTTGGTTATCAGGCGGCTTTGCTTTTCTGTTTGTAGCGGTCAAAAATCACCGCCGCTAACAGTATCAAACCGCGCACCACATACTGTGAGAATGGCGAGATATTCAATAAATTCATCGCATTCTCAACCGTGCCGAGGATCAGCACGCCCGCTACCACATACGAAATTTTGCCGATGCCGCCTTTCAGCGAAACGCCGCCCAGCACGCAAGCCGAAATCACAATCAGCTCATAACCGAGCGACGTCATTGGCTGGCCGCTGGTCATGCGCGACGCCAGAATGATGCCCGCCGCCGCCGACACTAAACCCGACAAGATGAAGATGATGATGCGCGTACGCACCACCGGCACACCGGCCAGACGTGCCGCTTCTTCGTTGCCGCCAATTGCCAGCGTATTGCGGCCAAAGGTGGTTTTGTTTAGTAAGAAGCCGAAGAGCACCATGGTGGCGATGGTGAGCCAGATGGGTGCCGGTACGCCGAGCCAGTTAGCGTAACCGAGGGTAAAGAAGCGCTCGTCCTCAATGCCCACCGCTTTGCCGTCGGAAAAGATATAAGCCAGGCCGCGCACAATCTGCATGGTGGCCAGCGTGGTGATCAGCGCGTTGATTTTCAGCCGCGCGATGACGAAGCCGTTGATGAAGCCCGAAGCCATGCCGAGCAATAAACCGGCCGCGACGCCAATCCACAGGCTTTCGGTCATGTTGATCACTACCGCGGTGACCACACCGGCGCAGGCGATCACCGACGCCACAGAGAGATCAAAGTCGCCGGAGGCGAGGCAGAACAGCATGCCGCACGCCACCATGCCGGACATCGACATCGCCAGACCGAGCCCTTTCATATTGATGATGGAGCCAAAGTTCGGCACGAAAATGGCACAAACGATAAACAGCAGTGCGAACACCACCAGCATGCCGAAGTTGTCCCAAATCCGCCCGAGTTGCAGCCCGTTGCGCTGCACCGGTGGCGTGTTGGAAGTGGTAGATGAAGCCATTATTGCTCTCCTTTACATCAGGCCACGGCGGCCGCTTGAGTGGTTTTCGGCATCGCCAGGCTCAGCGTCAGCTGCTCTGTGGCCGTGTCGTGGGACAGTTCACCGGCAATTTCACCTTCACGCATCACCAGAATGCGATCGGCTAATCCCATCACTTCCGGCAAGTCGCTGGAGGCAAATAGCACCGCAATGCCTTTTTTCGCCAGGGCATAAATCAGGTTGTAGATTTCGTGTTTGGCACCAACGTCAATGCCTCGCGTCGGCTCATCCAGCAGAATCACGTTCATCTCTTCCGACAACCAGCGGCCCAAAATCGCCTTCTGCTGGTTGCCGCCCGACAGGTTCATGATCAACTGCTGCGGACCCGGCGTTTTGATGTTGAGGGAACGAATGTGGATATCGGCGTTTTTCGCCTCCCAGCTCGGTTTGATCAGGCAACCAGCGGTGAGATTATGGCGACGCGCGCTGATGTTGATGTTATCGCGTACCGAATGCACCGGAATAATGCCCTCCGATTTGCGATCTTCCGGGCACAGCATGATGCCGGCGCGAATAGCGTCGATCGGCTGGCGAATGTTGAGCTTGTTGCCATCCAGCGTCACGGTGCCGCCGCGCAGTTTGGTGGCACCGAACAGCCCTTTCATCAGTTCGCTGCGTCCCGCGCCCACTAAGCCAAACAGGCCCACGATTTCACCGGCGCGCACCGTTAACGAAATCGGCGTGCGCACGCCCTTCGCCTCCACCGCGTCCAGCTGCAGACGCACCGGGCCTAGTTCACGCGGCGCGTAACCATAAATATCCCCCAGATTGCGTCCCACCATCGCCTGCACCAGATCGTCGTGATGGGTGTTTTTCATGTCGGTGAAGGTGCGCACGTAGCGACCATCTTTAAACACGGTGATAGCGTCGCTGAGCGCAAAAATCTCCTCCATGCGGTGCGAGACATACAGTACGGTGCGGCCCTGCTCGCGCAGCTGACGGATCACGCGGAACAAGTGTTCAATCTCGCGCGCCGACAGCGAGCTGGTCGGTTCATCAAAGGCGATGATGCGCGCGTTACGCGCCAGCGCTTTGGCAATCTCCACCATCTGCCACTGGCCGAGCGACAGATATTTCAGTGGCATATCCGGATCGATATCCATGCCGAGATTTTGCAGCTGCAAACCGGCTTCATAGCGCAGCAGTTTGCGATTCACCAAACCACGCTTGTGTGGCAGCTGGCCGAGATAGATGTTCTCCGCCACGCTCATTTCCGGCACCAAGTGCAGTTCCTGGTAAATGATCGCCACGCCCGCGTCCAGCGCATCCACGGTGGTGTTAAAACTCTTCGGCTGGCCTTTGATACGAATCTCACCGCCGCTCGGCTGATAGCTGCCGCTGAGGATCTTCAACAGCGTCGATTTACCGGCACCGTTTTCCCCCATCAGCGCGTGCACTTCTCCGGCACGGCAGCTGAATGAGATGTCCTGCAGCGCTTTCACGCCAGGAAAGGTTTTGCTAATGCCATGAAACGACAGAAAGGCTTGATCAGTGTTCATGGAAACTCCTAAGTCATGGACTGAGGTGCGCATGTATGCGCACCCTACAAAACCGCTTCGTAGGGTCGCCATTTATGGCGACCTTCCAAAACCGCTGCTCCTTACTTCAGCCCTTTCTTATCCAGCTCGGCTTTGAAGTTATCGCGGGTAATCAGCACCACATCGGTGACTTCGGTGAACTTCGGCGGCTCCTGATCTTTGGTTACCCAGTTGTAGAGCATCTGGCTGCTCTTATAACCGTGTACGTCCGGGCTTGGCAGCAGCGAACCGTAGAAGCCGGTGGCGGAACCTTTCGACAGCTCACTCACCGCATCAACACCGTTGATGCCGATACCGATCACGTCTGGCGCCTTGAAGCCCTGACCTTCGGTGGCGCGCACGCCGCCCAGCACGGTGTTATCGTTCATGCCGAGAATCAGCCAATGCTTCACTTGCGGATGCTGCACCAGCAGCGAGTTACCGGCATCAAACGCGCCTGGGATATCGTTGGATTTGGTCGGGACCTGATAAATCTGCTTCTCCGGGAAACCGGCGGCTTTCAGCGCGTCCATCGAACCGCTGGTGCGACGGCGTGCGGTGTCGAGCTCGTTGGCGGTGATGGCCATCACGCCAGTCTCTTTCACATCCCAGCCGCGTTTCTGCATCTCTTTATACAGTTCTTGTCCCTGACGCTCGCCGATCTTGGTCGCGGCCATCATCACTAATGGCACGGTATCCATCGGCTTGCCTTTGGCGGTGACGAACTGGTCATCGACGGCGATCACTTTCAGACCGTAACCGCGCGCTTTAGCAACAATCGCCGAGCCGAGTTTGGGATCCGGCGTACAGATAACAAAACCTTTCGCGCCGCTGGCGGCGAGGCTATCGATAGCGTTGAGGGTTTTCTCGCCGTCAGGCACCGCAATTTTGATCACTTCGAAACCGAGATCCTTGCCGGCTTTATCCGCGAATTTCCATTCGGTCTGGAACCAGGGCTCTTCCGGTTGTTTGACAAGGAAACCGAGTTTCATGGTCTCGGCGATAGCGGATTGTGACATAACCGCAGCGAGACCAACCGCCGCCAGCGTTTTAGTGAATTTATGCATGATGCTCTCCGGCACAATGTTGTTTTAGGCTGTTATTAACCAATCGGTGTAAACGCTACCAATCAAATCATTCTGTGGGGTACAGCTAAAAATCAGCGCGTTAGCACAAAGGTTGTACAAAGGCTGCGCAAACGCTGGGCTAGTTGTAGCGGGAATGGAAAGGAAAAATGTAGAGCGGTATCACATCCCAAAACGATGACAAAATCCTCCATATATTCAGCAAATTTAACCGGTCGTTAACTTTTGCTATGGATCACACATCCTCGCCGATGGCAGAAAAGTGCATATTCTCAGCGACTGATGACTAACCGCTTCTGCCGCCCCATTCCAGGATAGAGCCAGATAACTCACACAGGAGAATCCCAATGGGTGCTGGCACCATAACAATTGGGCTGGATTTCGGCAGTGACTCGGTGCGTGCGCTGGCCGTGGACTGTCACAGTGGTAAAGAGCTGGAAAAAGCGGTGGTCAACTATGCACGCTGGGCCAACGGTGAATTTTGCGATGCGCACGCCAACCGTTTTCGTCACCATCCGCAGGATTATATTGATGCGTTAGAACAGGCGATTGTCACCGTGGTTAACGCCTTAACGCCTGAGCAGCGCGCCGCCGTGGTCGGGATTGGCGTGGATTCCACCGGCTCGACGCCCGCGCCCATCGATCGTGATGGCAACGTGCTGGCGCTGCGCCCGGAATTCGCCAGCAATCCCAACGCGATGTTTGTGCTGTGGAAAGATCACACCGCGATTGAAGAAGCCGAAGAGATCAATCAGCTGTGTCGAAGCGGTCGTTTCAACGATTACACCCGCTATATTGGCGGCGTGTATTCGTCGGAGTGGTTCTGGGCCAAGATACTGCACGTGTCACGCGCCGATGCTGCGGTACGTAACGCGGCAGTGTCTTGGGTGGAACTGTGCGATTGGGTGCCCGCGTTACTCAGCGGCACCACCGCACCCGCGCAACTGCGTCGTGGACGCTGTGCCGCCGGGCACAAATCACTGTGGCATCCGGAGTGGCAAGGCTTGCCGCCGGCTGACTTCTTCCGCGCGCTCGATCCGCTGCTGGTCGAGCAGCTCGATTCTCCCCTGTTCGAAGAAACCTGGACCGCCGATGTGCCAGTTGGCACGCTCAGCAGCGAATGGGCACAGCGCCTCGGCTTATCAGAGAAGGTGATACTTTCGGGCGGCGCGTTTGACTGCCACATGGGCGCGGTCGGTGCTGGTGCGCAGCCGTATACGCTGGTGAAAGTGATTGGCACCTCAACCTGCGACATTCTGATTGCCGACAGCGACACCGTTGGCGACCGCGCCATCAAAGGCATTTGCGGCCAGGTGGATGGCAGCGTGGTGCCAGGCGCGATTGGCTGCGAAGCCGGTCAGTCAGCGTTTGGCGATATTTATGCCTGGTTCAGCCGCCTGCTCGGCTGGCCATTACAGCAGGCGGCGCAGCAACATCCCGAGCTGCAACCGCAGTTAGCCGCGCTGCAAAAAGATCTGATCCGCAACCTCACCGAAGCCTGGGCGGCCAATCCGCAACTCGATCATCTGCCAGTAGTACTCGACTGGTTCAACGGCCGCCGCACGCCGGATGCTAATCAGCGCTTAAAGGGCGTGATCACCGATCTCAACCTTGGCACCGATGCGCCCGCGCTGTTTGGTGGCCTGATCGCCGCGACCGCGTTTGGCGCGCGCGCCATTATGGAGTGCTTCGAACAGCAGCAGATTCCGGTGCAGAGCATCCTGACGCTCGGCGGCATCGCCCGCAAATCCCCCGCCATCATGCAGGCGTGCTGCGACGTGATGAACCGTCCGCTGGATATCGTTGCCTCTGACGAGTGCTGCGCGCTCGGTGCTGCCATTTTTGCCGCCGTCGCTGCGGGCGTGTATGCCGATGTGCCTGCCGCCCAGCACGTGATGGCCAGTCCGATTGATGTCACGCTGCAACCCAACGCCGAGCGCGTGGTGGTTTATCAGCAACTTTATCAACGTTATCAAAACTGGTGCCAGGCCGCTGAACCGCAGTATGCCGCGCGCACCGCATCCGCTCAGTAAAGGAGAGATTTAATGGAACAGCACAACGCACAACAGGTGTGGTTTGTTATTGGTACGCAGCACCTTTACGGCGCGGAAACCTTGCGTCAGGTGGAACAGCACGCTCGCCAGGTAATGGAAGGCTTGAATCAGGCTGGCACTTTGCCGGTGTCGCTGGTGCTCAAGCCGCTGGTGAAATCACCGGACGAAGCGCTGGCCCTGTGCCGCGCTGCCAACCACGACAATCAGTGCGTCGGCATCATTACCTGGCTGCACACCTTCTCGCCGGCCAAGATGTGGATTGGTGGCCTGAGCATCCTCAATAAGCCGCTGCTGCAGTTCCATACCCAGTTCAACGCGGAGATCCCGTGGAACAGCATGGATATGGACTTTATGAACCTCAACCAAACCGCGCACGGCGGCCGCGAGTTCGGTTTTATTGGCGCACGTATGGGCTTGCAGCACAGCGTGGTGACCGGCCACTGGCAGGATAAAGCCAGCCAGCAGCGCATCGGACGCTGGATCAATGCCGCGCTGGCAAAACAGGCTAGCCAGCAACTGAAAGTAGCGCGCTTCGGCGACAACATGCGCGAAGTGGCGGTAACCGAAGGTGATAAAGTCGCGGCGCAGATTCAGTTTGGTTACTCCGTAAATGGCTGGGGCGTGGGCGATTTGGTCGACGTGGTGAACAGCGTCAGCGATGGCGACGTCAACGCGTTGATTGATGAATACGAAAGCCAATATCGCTTTACCGATATTGCAGCGGTTAACGGTGAAAAGCGTCAAAACGTCCTGGATGCGGCGCGCATTGAGCTCGGTCTGAAGCGCTTCCTCGAAGCCGAGGGTTGCAAAGCCTTCACCACCAACTTCCAGACCTTGCACGGTATGACGCAACTGCCCGGTTTGGCGGTGCAGCGCTTGATGGGCCAGGGCTACGGCTTTGCCGGTGAAGGCGACTGGAAAACCGCCGCGCTGCTGCACATCCTCAAGGTGCAAGCAGGCACGCGTGCAGGCGGCACCTCCTTTATGGAGGATTACACCTATCACTTCTCACCGGGCAACGATTTGGTGCTGGGCTCGCACATGCTGGAAGTGTGCCCGTCCATCGCCAAAGAGGAGAAACCGCTGATTGATGTGCAGTTCCTCGGCATTGGTGACAAAGCCGATCCAGCGCGCATGATCTTCTCCACGCCAGCCGGACGCGCGGTGAATGCCAGCGTGATCGACATGGGCGATCGTTTCCGCTTGCTGGTGAACGTGGTGGATGCCATCGAACAACCTAAACCGCTGCCAAAACTGCCGGTGGCGCGTGCTTTGTGGCGTGCCCAGCCGTCGCTGGCAACGGCCTCCGAAGCCTGGATTCTGGCCGGCGGCGCGCACCACACGGTGTTCAGCCAGGCGCTGGATTTGGATGATATGTATCTTTACGGCGAGCTGAATGGCATTGAAGTGCTGGTGATTGATGAGGAGACGCGCTTACCGGCATTTAAAGATGCGTTGCGCTGGAATGAGGCGTACTACCGCTTAGCGCGTTGATTTAGTCCTTTGCGATATTCCCCTCATCCTAACCTTCTCCCGCAAGCGGGAGAAGGAACCGTTCAGTTAACGCTGTGATTTCCTATCCTACATCAATCATCAATCTGCCCCCTCTCCCGCCTGCGGGAGAGGGTTGGGGTGAGGGAAACGTGGGTGCTTGACAAACAAAGAAATTCTCACCAAGTCAGGAAAGGCCGTGGCGCCGATCCAGTAGCCATTAAGCAAACCAGGTGGCCATAAATGGCCACCCTACGAAAGCGGAGAAGAATTTAAGAGGTTAATCTTTTGACAGGGGCGTTCTGCTGGCGATCCCACATAACCGTTAACAGGCGTTGCAGCGCGATAAAGGCGAACAGCAGAATGCCAATGGCGATCTTGGTCCACCATGAACTCAAGGTACCGTCGAAGTTAATCCAGGTTTGAATCAATCCCTGAATCAACACGCCGAACAGCGTGCCCAACACCGTGCCGACGCCGCCGGACAATAACGTCCCGCCAATTACCACCGAGGCAATCGCGTCCAGTTCCACGCCCAATCCCGCCAGCGCATAGCCCGCCGAGGTATAAATCGAGAACACAATGCCCGCCAGCGTCGCCAGCGTGGTCGACAACATATAAATCTTAATGGTGGTCGCACGCGTAGACACGCCCATCAGCTGCGCCGAAGTCAGGCTGCCGCCAATCGCATACACCTGATTACCAAAACGCGTGCGGTGCGCCAGAATAATGCCGCCCAGCACCACCACCAGCATAATTAGCGCCAGCAAACTCAAGCGGCCGCCGCCGGGGATCTTCCACGCGAGGCTCGACAGCGTGGTGTAAAGCGGATGATCGATGGGAATCGAATTCTCCGACACCAGATAGCTGCAGCCGCGCAGGAAAAACATCCCCGCCAGCGTAATGATAAATGCCGGAATTTTCAGCGCATCGATCAACCAGCCCATCATCGCGCCAAACAGTGCGCCCATCGCCAGCACCAGCGCAAACGCCAGAATGGGATCGAGATGATAATCGCCAATCACCCGCGCGAGGAACACGCCGCTGAAGGCGATCACCGCGCCCACCGACAGATCAATCCCGCCGGACAAAATCACGAACGTCATTCCCACGGCAATAATGCCGAGGAAGGCATTATCGGTGAGGATATTGCAGATCACGCGCGTTGAGGCGAAGCCGGGAAATTGACTCAGGCAAAACAGATAACCCGCCACGAACACCAGCAGCGTGATCATCAAAGGCAGATGACGTTTCATCATTTCGGGCGTCTCCGTTTCAACATGGCAATAAAGCGTGGCGACTGCAGCAGCAGCACGCACATCACCACCACCGCTTTCACTACCTGATTGAGTTCAGGCTGGAAGCCGGACAGCAAAATACCGGTATTCATCGACTGAATAATTAACGCGCCAATCAGCGACAGCACCAGATTAAAGCGCCCGCCCATCAGCGAGGCACCGCCAATCACCACCGCCAAAATCGCATCCAGCTCCAGCCACAATCCGGCGTTATTGGCATCGGCCCCACGGATATCCGCGGCAACGATCATGCCCGCCACCGCCGCGCACATACCGCTAATCACATAGGTCGACATCACCACCAGCCAGCCATTCACACCGGCATTGCGCGCCGCGCGCAGGTTGATACCCACCGCCTCGATAAACAGTCCGAGCGCGGTTTTGCGCGTCAACAGCCACACCACTAACGCCACCAGCAACGTGATCCACACCGGCACCGGCAGCAGCCACAACGAACCGCTGCCGAACCACGCCAGGCTATCGCTGTTGAAGGTGACGATCTGCCCCTGCGTAATCAGCTGCGCCACGCCGCGTCCTGCCACCATCAAAATCAAGGTGGCGACAAATGGCTGGATTTTTAGCAACGCCACCAAAATGCCATTCCACAAACCGCAGGCCAGGCCGGTACCGAGCGTCACCAGAATGATGAACGGCAAACTGTGCCCCGCCACGGTCAGCGTCGCCGCCGTCGCACCGGCAATCGCCATCACCGCGCCCACCGACAGATCGATGCCGCCGGTAGCAATCGCCAGCAGCGCCACCGGCGCGGCGCGATTGAGGATATCAATTGGGCTGCCGAACAAACGGCCATCCTGAATGTGGATGGCAAAAAAGTTATTCGCCACCAGGCTATCCACCAGCAGCACCAGAATCAACGCCACAATCTGCGGCATGCCAGGCGGCAGCTTTGGCTTACGCCGTTCGGGTTTGTCATGTGTCATAGGGGATTCAAGCATGTTGTGCTCCTCCGTCAGCGATGGCGTTGACGATCGCGGCCACCGACAGCTGCTCCAGCGGGATTTCGGCCACCTGCTTCAAATCGCGCATGATCAACACGCGATCGGCATAGCCCACCAGTTCTTCGAGTTCAGAGGAGATAACCAGCAGCGCCAATCCGTCGGCGCACAGGGTTTCAATTAAGCGAATGATCTCGGCGTGCGCGCCCACATCGATGCCGCGCGTTGGCTCGTCGAGGATCAGGAATTGCGGTTTAGTGACCAGCCAGCGCGACAGCAGCACTTTTTGCTGGTTGCCGCCGGACAACAGCTCAACCGGTTGATCGGCATGCGGCGTGCGAATGCCGAGGCTCTTGATAAAGCGCTCGGCGATCTCCTGCTGCTCACGACGCTTAATCGGTCGCAGCCAGCCGCGCTGCGCCTGCAACGCCAGAATGATATTTTCGCGTACCGATGCGCCACCAATGATGCCGTCGGTTTTACGATCTTCCGGACAGAAGCCCATGCCGAGACGCGAGGCCTTCGCGGGCGTGCGAATGCTCTGCACTTTGCCCTTGATGGTCGCAGTGCCGCGATCGGCGCGGCGAATGCCAAACAGCACTTCGGCGGTTTCGGTTCGGCCTGAACCGAGCAATCCGGCCAGGCCCACCACTTCACCCGGTCGCACCTGCAGGTTGAACGGTTCAATGGTGCCCTTCTTGCCGTAATCTTCAAACGACACCACCGGCTGATTGCTGCGCAGCGTGCTGCCCTGACGCTGCAAAGCGGTTTCCAGCAACTCGCGCCCGAGCATCAGCTTAATCAGTTCAATCTGAGGCAGCGTGGCGGTATCGCGCGTGGCAATAAACTGGCCGTTACGCAGCACAGTGATGCGATCGGTAATGCGGTAAACCTGGTCGAGAAAGTGGGTCACAAAAATCAGGCTCATCCCTTTGGCTTTCAGCTGCGCCATCAGGGTAAACAGCATTTCGACTTCATTGGCATCGAGGCTGGCGGTCGGTTCATCGAGGATCAGCACCTGCGCGGAGAGATCGACCGCGCGGCAAATCGCAATGATCTGCTGCATCGCCACCGAGTAATGGCCCAGCGGTCGCGTCACATCGAGCACAAAGCCGTAGTTGCGCATCAGCGCATCGGCATCGCGCACCATGCGCTTGCGATCGATCATGCCCAAGCGACGCGGCTCGCGGCCAATGTACAAATTGTCTGCTACCGACATATTCGGCAGCAGATTCACTTCCTGATAAACGGTGCCAATGCCCATCTCCTGTGCATCGGCGGTATTGTGCGGCGTAATCGCCTTGCCATTCAGGGTGACCGTACCGGCATCGCGGGTGTAAACGCCGGTCAGGACTTTAATCAGCGTAGATTTGCCCGCGCCATTTTCACCCAGCAGCGCCATGATCTCGCCCTTGCGGATGCTGAACGAAACATTATCCAGCGCCTTCACGCCGGGAAAGCCTTTGCTGACGGCGCTGATGGTCAGCAGTGCGGTTTCATCGGAGGTGCTCATCGGGTTCTACCTCGCCTTACGTCATCAAAAACCGCCCCGAAGGGCGGTTGCGGGGATCAGTAACCCATGCCTTTTTTGGTATCGAGCTGTGCCTGCGCGGAGTCCGGCAGATACAGTTTCGATTCTGTTTTGATGATTTTCGGCGGCATCGTGCCGTCTTTCTTGAATTTCTCCAGCGCGTCGAATGCCGGGCCGGCCATGTTTGGCGTCAGCTCTACGTTGGCATTGGCTTCACCGGCCAGCATCGCTTTGTAGATATCGGGCACGCCGTCAATCGAACCGGTCAGGATATCTTTACCTGGTTTGAGGCCGGCTTCTTTGATCGCCTGAATGGCACCGATCGCCATATCATCGTTATGCGCGTAAACCATGCAGATGTTCTTGCCGTTGTTTTCCGCCTTGATGAAACTCTCCATCACCTCTTTACCTTTGCTGCGGGTAAAGTCACCGGACTGCGAGCGAATCACTTTGATGTTGTCGTGTCCTGCGATGGCTTCGGCGAAGCCTTTCTTACGGTCAATCGCTACGCTGGCGCCAACGGTGCCTTGCAGCTCGACGACGTTACATTTTTTGTCCGCAACAGTTTTCACCAGCCAGTCACCAATCAACTTGCCTTCCAGCACGTTGTCAGCAGTGACCACCGCCATGTACAGCGATTTGTCTTTCACCACGATGGCGCGGTCGAGTAAGAACACCGGAATTTTGGCATCTTTGGCTTCTTCCAGTACCGGCTCCCATCCCGTTTGCACCACCGGCGCAATGAAGATGGCATCAACGCCCTGCGCAATGAACGAGCGCACCGCTTTGATTTGGTTCTCTTGTTTCTGTTGGCCATCGGCGATTTTCAGTGTGATGCCGCGCTTTTGCGCTTCACTTTTTGCCACATTGGTTTCTGCTGAACGCCAGCCAGATTCCGAGCCAACCTGTGAGAAGCCCACCGTCATATCAGCAGCCAACACCGACGTACTCAGTGCCGAGCTCACCATGGCGGTCAAGAGTAAACGTTTCCACATAATTTCATTCCTCTGAAGGGAGTGTGTTGTAGGGGTACAAAACGCGAATTAAGCCTGGCTGAAAAGCGCGTAAACAAGCGCGACTTACTTCACAAATCAGAGTGAATTAAAGGAGTTACGAGAACGGGCAAGGCTTTAGTGAGAGTGCTGTTATGGACAAAATGCCTGCTAATTATTGCGCAGGTGGTTAAATAAATGTAATAAACAGAATCGGTTATGTTTCTCACTACTGAAAACGATTACAGCGGGTACGTAAAGAATGGTTATTCTCTGTCCGGACAATCAATTATTGGTTTTGTGACTGCTCGCACAGATTATGAGTGCTGGTTTCATGGCGTGTGCACAAATTTGCCGGCCAGTCGCGAATAATTAGCAGATTCGTCAGCGGCACGATCGGAAATAACTATTATAGAGACGGATAAATAATGGCTAACCAGTATGGATTAATTAGTGTGAGATTTTCTCACATACCCCTTAATTACCGGCCTGAATTTGCCTTAAATCGCTTTTCAAATACGCGTTTAAAACCATTAAAAGGCAAAAAAAGTGTCGTTTCATGAGCGAATTAGCGCATGTTGTCTGAATTTTGTTTTTTTTTACAAGTCGCGTATGGACTCTCGCTGCGTGCTCCCTATACTTGGGCACTTCCGAGTACTTTATATTTAAATGGCAATCATGACTGCGTTAGATTACCTGCTGAAATTCCGCAAAGTGAATAATCTCGATAGTCTGGAAAAACTCTACGACCATCTTAATTATTCGCTGACTGATGATAATGAGATCATCAATATGTATCGCGCTGCCGACCATCGACGTGCTGAACTGGTCTCTGGCGGACGTCTGTTCGACATGGGCCGCGTGCCTAAAACCGTCTGGCGTTACGTGATCTAATTGATTTACCCTCTCTTTATCTGCGCTCTTGCGTTGTCCAGGTCGGGCGTGCCCCGTTTGGACATGATACGCTCTGCATCGCCCTCTTTTCTGCAAACAGGATCTTCCCGATGACCGAACAGGTGTTCCCGCCACGTATCGCTGGCTGGTTATTGCTGCCGCTGGCGTGGCTGATCATGACCATGCTGACCAGCGCGCTGGTGGTGGCGATGTATTTGAGCCCGCTGTTCAATCCCGAATTGCGTACTACGCTGTTCTCACATGGCGGCATATTGCTCACGCAATGGTCGATTTCACTGCTGACCGCTGCGGTGGTTTGGCTTTACAGCCTGTGGGTGTGCTGGATTTTCTGTAAACGTTCGCGTCGCTTACCTCGCCACTACATTTTGTGGCTGTTGATGACGATTTTGCTGGCGTTAAAAACCTTTGCCTTCACGCCGGTTGCCGATGGCAAGGCGATTCAGACGTTGCTGCTGTCACTGCTGGCTGCGGCGGTGTTTGTGCCCTATTTCAAACGCTCTCAACGCGTGAAACAGACGTTTATCCAGCCATAATGATGTGAGTTTCGTCAGCAATTTAATTCTGAGTGCTCTCAACGACCACATAAACCCGGTGAAGGTTGAGATGCACCTCTCAATTCCGGATAATAGACGCCTTTCGGCTTCCCAGGTTAAAAAATGACCGATTACTTACTTCTCTTTATTGGCACAGTGCTGGTGAACAACTTCGTGTTGGTCAAATTCCTCGGCCTTTGTCCCTTTATGGGCGTGTCAAAAAAACTGGAAACGGCCATCGGCATGGGACTTGCCACCACTTTCGTGATCACGCTGGCGGCGATCTGCGCCTGGCTGGTGAACCACCTGATTCTGGTGCCGCTCGATCTGGTTTATCTGCGTACCCTCGCCTACATCCTGGTGATTGCAGTTGTCGTGCAGTTCACCGAAATGGTGGTGCGCAAAACCAGCCCGTCACTTTATCGCCTGCTCGGCATTTTCCTGCCGCTGATCACCACCAACTGTGCGGTGCTGGGCGTGCCACTCTTGAGCGTTAACTTGAATCACACCTTCCTGCAAGCGGGGCTATATGGCTTCAGCGCGTCACTCGGCTTCTCGCTGGTGATGGTGCTGTTCGCGGGCATGCGCGAGCGTCTGGTGCTGGCGAATGTTCCTGCACCGTTTAAAGGCAACTCGATTGCGCTGATCACCGCTGGTTTAATGGCGCTGGCCTTTATGGGCTTCACCGGGCTGGTGAAATTCTAATGACCGCGATTTGGATTGCGATTGTCGCACTTGCTGCATTGGGCCTGGTGTTCGGTGCCCTGCTCGGTTACGCCTCGCGTCGCTTCGAGGTGGAAGAAGATCCGATTGTTGAACAGATCGATGAGATTTTACCGCAGAGCCAGTGTGGGCAGTGCGGCTATCCCGGCTGCCGCCCGTATGCCGATGCGGTAGGTAATAACGGCGAAGCCATCAATAAATGCGCGCCCGGCGGCGAGCAGACCATGCTCAAATTGGCCGCGCTGCTCAACGTTGAACCGCAACCACTCGACGGCGGCGCAGAAGTGCTGGAGCCAATACGTACCGTGGCGTGGATCGATGAAGAGAACTGCATCGGCTGCACCAAATGTATTCAGGCTTGCCCGGTGGACGCCATCGTCGGTGCCACGCGCGCCATGCACACCGTGCTGAGCGATGTCTGCACCGGCTGCGATCTCTGCGTTGCGCCTTGTCCGACCGACTGCATTGAGATGCGCCCAGTTGCCACCACCACGGCCAACTGGAAGTGGAATCTCGACACCATTCCTGTACGGGTGATCCCGGTAGAAACAACCCATGCTTAATTTGTTTAACCTGTTCCGCAAAGAGAAGCTGTGGGATTTTCAGGGCGGCATTCATCCGCCGGAAATGAAAACACAGTCCAACGGCACGCCGCTGAGTCAGTTACCGCTGCCTGAGCGCTTTATCATTCCGTTAAAACAGCATATCGGCCATGAAGGCGAGATTTGCGTGGCGCCCGGCGACAAAGTGTTGCGCGGTCAGCCGCTGACCTTTGGCGGCGGACGCATGCTGCCGGTGCACGCCCCAACCTCCGGCACCATCGAAGAGATTGCGCCACACATGACGGCGCACCCTTCTGGCCTCTCCGAGCTGTGCATTTTTCTGCGTGCCGACGGCGAAGATCGCTGGACCACGCTCGATCCGCAGCCCGATTACCGCGCCCTGTCGCGTGAAGAGGCCGTTAAGCGCATTCACGATGCCGGCATTGCCGGTTTGGGTGGCGCGGGCTTCCCGACCGCCACCAAACTGCGCGGCGGCCTGCGCGGCGTCAAAACCCTGATCATCAACGCCGCCGAGTGCGAGCCGTACATCACCGCCGATGACCGCTTAATGCAGGATTGCGCCGCCGAAGTGCTGGAAGGCTGCCGCATTCTGGCGTGGGTGTTGCAGGCGGAACGCGTGCTGATCGGCGTTGAAGATAATAAACCTGAAGCCATTGCTGCGCTGAAACAGGCATTGGGTGGCGATCGTGAATTGCAGATTCGCGTCATCCCCACCAAGTATCCCTCTGGCGGCGCGAAGCAGCTGACGCAGATTCTTACCGGCCTCGAAGTGCCACACGGCGGACGCTCCACCGATATCGGTGTGTTGATGCAGAACGTCGGCACCGCGTGGGCGGTAAAACGCGCTATTGTTGACGGCGAACCGATCACCGAACGCGTGGTCACGCTGACCGGCGAAGCGCTGGCGCGTCCGCGCAACGTCTGGGGACGTCTCGGTACGCCGGTGAGCCATCTGCTGCAGCATGCCGGTTTTACGCCGGGATCGCGCCAGATGGTGATCATGGGCGGTCCGCTGATGGGCTTTACCCTGCCGTCGCTGAACGTACCGCTGGTGAAAATCTCTAACTGCATTCTGGCGCCGTCCGCCAGCGAAATGGGCAACGATCAGGAAGAACAATCCTGTATCCGCTGCAGCGCCTGCGCCGATGCCTGTCCGGCCAAGCTGCTGCCGCAGCAGTTGTTCTGGTACAGCCAGGGCGGCGATCACGAAAAAGCGCGCGCCCACAATATTGATGACTGCATTGAGTGCGGTGCCTGCGCTTACGTCTGCCCAAGTAACATTCCGCTGGTGCAATATTATCGTCAGGAGAAAGCGGAACTGCGCGCCATCGACCTCGAAGCGAAACGCACCGCCGAAGCGAAAGCGCGTTTTGAAGCGCGTCTGGCACGCCTGGAGCGCGAAAAACAGGCGCGTGAGGCGCGTCATGAAAACGCCAAACAGCGCGTGGCGCGCAGCGATCAGGGTGAACGGGATGCTGCCGTGGCACGTGTGAAAGCGCGTCAGGAAAAAACGCCGGAGCAGGATGCTGCGGAACGCGAAGCGCGTCACGCGCAAGCCTTAGCGCAGCAGGCCGAGAAGCAAGCTGAAACGCAGGCGCTGAGTCGTCAGTCTGGCGATCCGCGCAAAGCGGCGGTGGAAGCGGCAATTGCGCGTGCGAAGGCGAAGAAAGCGGGCGCACCTGCGGCTGAGATAGCGCCTGCCGCTGAACCGGTGGCTGAAGTCGATCCGCGCAAAGCGGCCGTTGAAGCGGCGATTGCCCGTGCGAAAGCGAAGAAAGCCGCCGCTGCCGCTGAACCGGCACCTGCCGAGCCGCCCGCTGAAGCACCTGCTGCTGAAGTCGATCCACGCAAAGCCGCCGTTGAAGCAGCGATTGCGCGCGCGAAAGCCAAAAAAGCCGCCGCTGCCGCACAACCTGCTGAACCGGCACCTGCCGAACCGCCCGCTGACGCACCTGCTGCTGAAGTCGATCCGCGCAAAGCCGCCGTTGAAGCGGCAATAGCGCGCGCCAAAGCGAAAAAAGCCGCTGCGGCGGCTGCGCAGCAGGCTGAAGCCACATCTCCTGAAGTGGAGGCTGCTGCCTCTCCTGACTCCGCCGACCCACGCAAAGCGGCAATTGCCGCTGCGGTCGCCCGTGCCAAAGCGCGTAAAGCGCAGCAGCAGCCTTCGACGACTGAGGATTAAATGGCTTTTCGTATTGCAAGTTCTCCCTATACCCACAACCGCCGCAGCACCGGCAATATTATGCTGCTGGTGGTGTTTGCCGCGCTGCCGGGCATGGCCGCACAATGGTATTTCTTTGGCGTAGGTTTTTTAATTCAGGTTTTGCTGGCAACCGCCACCGCGTGGGCCACCGAAGGGGCGATTCTGCGCTTGCGCAAAACGCCGGTGGTACCGACCTTATCCGATAATTCTGCCCTGCTCACCGCGTTGCTGCTCGGCATCAGCCTGCCGCCGCTCGCGCCGTGGTGGTTGGTGGTATTGGGTACGATTTTTGCCATCGTCATCGCCAAACAGCTGTACGGCGGTTTGGGGCAAAACCCGTTTAACCCGGCGATGGTGGGTTACGTGGTGCTGCTGATCTCCTTCCCGGTGCAGATGACCAGCTGGCTGCCGCCCGATAGTTTGCAGGCGATCAAACCTGGCCTGCTGGATTCGCTCAGCATGATCTTCACCCACCACACGCTGGCCGGTGAAACCATGCAGCAGCTGCAACTCGGCGTTGATGGCGTCAGCCAGGCGACGCCGCTCGATACATTTAAAACCGGTCTGCGTGCCGGACACAGCGCCGAACAGTTATTGGCGCAGCCGATTTACAGCGGCGTGTTAGCGGGTCTCGGCTGGCAGTGGATTAACCTCGGCTATCTGCTGGGCGGAGCGCTGCTGCTGGCGAAAAATGCCATCCGCTGGCACATTCCGGTCAGTTTCCTCGTCTCGCTGGCGTTCTGCGCCACGCTGGGCTGGCTGTTCTCGCCGGAGTCGCTTAACTCACCGCTGATTCACCTGTTCTCGGGTGCCACCATGCTTGGCGCGTTTTTTATTGCCACCGATCCGGTAACGGCATCCACCACCAACCGCGGACGCCTGATCTACGGCGCGCTGATTGGTTTGCTGGTGTGGCTGATTCGCAGCTTTGGCGGCTATCCGGACGGCGTCGCCTTCGCGGTATTGCTGGCCAATATTTGTGTACCGCTGATTGATTACTACACCCAGCCGCGCGTTTACGGCCATCGCAAGGACGGAAGATGATCGAAGCTATTCGTAAAAATGCGGTGACGCTGGCGGCGTTTGCGGTGATCACCACCGGCGTGACGGCGGTGGTTAACTATGTCACCAAGCCGACGGTGGAGCATCAGACCGCGCTGCAACAGAAAAATCTGTTAGATCAGGTGGTGCCAACCGATCTGTACGACAACCATATCCAGCAAGAGTGTTATCTGGTGACCGATGCGGTGGCGCTGGGCAATGGTAAACCGCAACATCTCTATTTAGCGCGTAAAGGCGATCAGCCCGTGGCGGCAGCGCTTGAGACCACCGCGCCAGACGGCTATTCTGGAGCGATTCAGATGTTGGTCGGGGCCGATTTCCACGGAAAAGTGCTGGGCGTGCGCGTGGTTGAACATCATGAAACGCCGGGCCTTGGCGATAAAATCGAACTGCGTATTTCAGACTGGATCAACAGCTTTAATGGCAAAGTGATCCACGGCGCTGATGATAAAAATTTTGCGGTGAAAAAAGACGGCGGTGAATTCGACCAATTTACCGGCGCTACCATTACGCCACGTGCGGTGGTCAACGCCACTAAGCGCACCGCGCTGCTGATTGAAACACTGCCAGCGAAGTTATCTTCGCTGCCTGAATGTGGAGATGCAAATGAGTGAAGCCAAGAGTTTACTGGTCGGCGGCCTGTGGAAAAATAACTCCGCGCTGGTGCAGCTGCTCGGCCTGTGTCCGCTGCTGGCGGTCACCTCAACTGCCACCAACGCCCTCGGCTTAGGCCTGGCGACCACGCTGGTGTTGACCATCACCAACAGCGCAATTTCTGCTTCACGTCGTTGGGTGCCGGCTGAAATCCGTATCCCGATTTACGTGATGATCATCGCCTCGGTGGTGAGCTGCGTGCAGATGTTGATCAACGCCTACGCCTACGGTTTGTATCAGTCGCTCGGCATCTTTATCCCGCTGATCGTCACCAACTGCATCGTGGTGGGTCGCGCTGAAGCGGTCGCCTCGAAGAGCAGCATTCCGCTCTCCGCGCTGGATGGTTTTGCCATCGGCATGGGCGCAACCTGCGCGATGGTGACGCTGGGTTCGATTCGTGAACTGATTGGCAGCGGTACGCTGTTCAATGGTGCGGATCAACTGCTGGGGCCGTGGGCCAAAGCGCTGCGCATCGAAGTGGTGCACTTTGATTCACCAATGCTGCTGGCGATGCTGCCACCGGGCGCCTTTATCGGCCTCGGCATGCTGCTGGCGGCGAAATACCTGATCGATCAGAAGATGAAACAGCGTGCGGCCACACGTGCGGCGGCGCCTGAAGCCGAGCCGCAAGGCGCAACCGGGAAAGCGGTGTGAATAAAGAGAAACGCGCGCAAATCCTGACGCGCCTGCGTGATGAGAATCCGCATCCAACCACAGAACTTAACTTCAGCTCGCCATTTGAGCTGCTGATTGCGGTGTTACTCTCCGCGCAAGCCACCGACGTTAGCGTCAACAAAGCCACCGCGAAGCTCTACCCGGTGGCGAATACGCCAGCAACCATTCTGGCGCTTGGTGTGGATGGCGTGAAGGAGTACATCAAAACCATCGGCCTGTTTAACAGCAAGGCGGAGAATGTCATCAAGACCTGCCGCATTCTGCTGGAACAGCACAGCGGCGAAGTGCCGGAAGATCGTGCGGCGCTGGAAGCGCTGCCGGGCGTCGGGCGCAAAACCGCCAACGTGGTGCTTAATACCGCTTTTGGCTGGCCGACGATTGCTGTCGATACGCATATTTTTCGTGTTAGCAATCGCACCCGCTTCGCGCCGGGTAAGAACGTGGAAGAAGTGGAAGACAAACTGCTGAAAGTGGTGCCGGCGGCGTTTAAAGTCGACTGCCATCACTGGCTGATTCTGCACGGTCGCTATACCTGCGTGGCGCGTAAGCCGCGCTGCGGATCCTGTCTGATCGAAGATTTGTGTGAATTCGACGCCAAAACCGAACTCTGAATCGCTGCTGATAAGCAATCTGTCCCTCGCTTATCGGCAGTTTGGCGATCCTGCCAGCGTACTTACGCTCGAATCCTCTGCTTTAGCGCCCTGCGCGGCTGGCCTGCTGCGCGTGGCGATGCAGTTTGCTCCCATCAATGCTTCCGACCTGATTCCGATTACCGGCGCCTATCGCCATCGCGTCTCGCCGCCGCTCATCGCTGGCTATGAAGGCGTCGGCACGGTGGTGGCTGCTCCGTCGGCGTTTCGCCATTTGCTTGGCCAGCGCGTGCTGCCGCTGCGCGGCGTCGGCACCTGGCAGCGTTATGTCGATTGCGATCCGCTGAGTGCTGTGCCGGTTCCGCCCGACATCAGCACCACGCTGGCGGCACGCGCCTATATCAATCCACTGGCGGCGTTGCTGATGCTCAAACAGTGGTCGCCAGCTGGTAAGCGCGTGTTGCTCACCGCAGGCGGTTCCGCTTGTGCTCTGTTACTTGCGCAGTGGGCGCGACAGATGGGCGCAAGCAGCATCACTGTGATTCATCGAGCGCCGCAGCATGGCGCACGCTTGCAGCAATTGGGAATCGTTGCGCTGGCTGAAACCCAGCGGGCCGAGATTGCTGCTGCCGCCCAGCAGTGCGATCGGGTGTTTGATGCGGTGGGCGGCGAAATCGGCCAGTTGATTTGGCAAGCTTTGTCTGTCGACGCTGAATTCATTGCTTATGGCGTGCTGAGCGGCAAGCCGGTACGGGTTAATGCGCCACGACCGGCGCTGCACTGGTTTCACGTCCGGCATACGCTGGAGGATTTAGCCCATCAGGATTGGCAACGGTTGTTCAGTGAGCTCTGGCCGCTGTTACGTGCCAGTGAGTGTGGCGAGGTAGAAATTTTCCTGCTGGCGCACTGGCGGGAGGCGATTCAGTGCTATCACCAATCGGGGCGGGAGCGTAAGCCGTTGTTGCAGATCAGCTGATAGAGGTCGCCATGAATGGCGACCCTACGTATTTAACCTGCGGCGGCTTGCAGCCACGCGACCACCAACGGCGAAAGCCGGTTTTGTAACGCCGCCCTTTCGGATTGGAACAAGGTGGCGACAAAGAACGGGTGATCGGTCAATTCAATGCCACGTACATCGCCGTCCAAATCCCAGGAAGTGATCTGCAGGTTCTGCGTCGCCAGCGCTGCGCTAAATTCTGCGTTAACGCCATAGTTGCAGTGGTAACCCTCATCGCTCTGCAATGCGCCGTAAGCCTTTGCAATACGTGAACCCGGTTGGAAAGTGACGCTTCCGTGCTGTTCCACCAGCGAACACGCCAGCGGCGCAATCACCCAACGACCGCTGGCATCGGTTTCCGCATGCGCCGCATCTTCCCAGTCCAGCACATTGCGCGCGTACTCCACGATGGCGTACTGGAATCCGCCACACGAACCCAAAAATGGCTTACCGCTCTCCCGCGCCCAGCGAAGAGTGGCAAACACGCCCGCATTATTGAGATAAGGACTGCCCGGTACCAGCCATATCGCCTGGTAATCATTGAGGTTATGTTGGTCGAGCTCGGAAGTGGCAATCCAGTCGGCGCTAACGTCAAGGGAAAGGGTTTTTGCAGCGAGTTGTACGGCGGGAGGAATGGCTTGATGCGCAACGGCATCAGCACGGTAATCGCCAATCAGGGCAACACGAATCGACTTCATCATGACTACGTCCTTTGAGGGAAAAAAGGAGGTTACAGCAAAGTTAATGCGCTGTCTAAACGCCTTAAACGCCGATTTGTACGCCTTTCGTTTACTCGTATTGCGCTTATGGCGGCCTGTTTATCTGGCAAATAATGGATCCAATCGCGCTAATATTCGTCAGATGTCAGCCACGCAATCGTTTTCTTCTTTTACCTTGCTAATTAATTCACGGTTTTGTGCGCAGGATCAACTAATTAGCGATCTGGAATCTTTTGACTGCTTATTACGCTCATCAATCAAGCTGTTGTGCTTATATTGTGCACAACAGCAATAATATTCTCTGTATAATTTATGAGCTTTAGCATTATATTCCAATAATGTCTCTCTGAGCAGTTTATATCAGGAAAATGATCTTCCAGATCTGCATTTCACCTGTTTATCCTGATATAATGCCACGCAGCGAGATTTAACACTGATTTACAACTTTGTATAACGGCATTAACCCTACCTATTGCAAGTATTTCAGCGTGTAGAAAATGCTTGCCCTGTTGGACTGATTCAGCCAAATTAGTCGCCGTTTTTCCTTTCTAATAACAATGTTGCGCGGGATTACCCAGCCCGACGCAGACTTAATTCCTGTCGCAAAACAGGCTATGTTAAAACTGAGGTACACGTGTCAACTGCAAACAAACACACTGACGGGGCGCCAAGCCTCAACGCTTTTAAGCAACCGAAAGCGTTTTATCTGATCTTCTCCATCGAACTGTGGGAACGTTTTGGTTACTACGGTCTGCAAGCCATCATGGCGGTTTACCTGGTTAAACAGCTTGGCATGTCCGAAGCGGACTCCATTACGCTGTTCACCTCGTTTAGCGCGCTGGTTTATGGTTTAGTCGCCATCGGCGGCTGGCTCGGCGATAAAGTGCTGGGTACCAAACGCGTTATCGTGCTCGGCGTGATGGTGCTGGCGCTGGGTTATGCGCTGATTGCCTTCTCCGGTCATGACACCTCAATGGTGTACATCGGTATGGCGACCATCGCGGTGGGTAGCGGCTTGTTTAAAGCTAACCCTTCTTCCCTGCTGTCGACCTGCTATGAGAAAGATGACGCGCGCCTCGACGGTGCCTTCACCATGTTCTACATGTCGATCAACATCGGTTCGCTGTTCTCCATGATGCTGACGCCGTGGCTGGCTGCGAAATATGGCTGGGGCGCGGCGTTCTCGCTGTCGGTTGTCGGTCTGGTAATTACGCTGCTGAACTTCCTGTTCTTCCAGCGCGTGGTGAAAAACTACGGCTCCAAGCCGGATTTTGCCCCGCTGCAGATAAGTAAACTGCTGATGACGCTGGTTGGCGTGGTAGCGCTGATTGCGCTGGCGGCCTGGCTGCTGCATCACCAGAGCATCGCGCGTATGACGCTGGGCGTCATCGCCGCAGGTATCGTGCTGATCTTCGCCAAAGAAGCTTTCGCGCTGAAAGGTGCCGCACGTCGTAAGATGATCGTGGCCTTCCTGCTGATGGTCGAAGCGATTGTGTTCTTCGTGCTCTATATGCAGATGCCAACCTCACTCAACTTCTTCGCTATCCGCAACGTTGAGCATGCGATTCTCGGCATCACCTTTGAACCAGAGCAGTTCCAGGCGCTGAATCCGTTCTGGATTATGCTGGCAAGCCCGATTCTGGCGGCGGTGTATAACAAGCTCGGCGATAAAATGCCGATGCCACACAAATTCGCCTTCGGTATGGTGCTGTGTTCAGCGGCCTTCCTGGTGCTGCCGTTTGGTGCCAAATTTGCCAACGAAGCCGGTATCGTCTCGGTGAACTGGCTGATCCTCAGCTATGCGCTGCAGAGCATCGGTGAGCTGATGATTTCCGGCCTGGGCCTGGCGATGGTGGCACAGTTGGTACCACAGCGCCTGATGGGCTTCATCATGGGTTCCTGGTTCCTGACCACCGCAGGTGCAGCAATGATTGCGGGTAAAGTCGCCAACCTTATGGCGGTGCCAAGTGATGTGACCGATCCGCATACTTCGCTGGCAGTTTACAGCCATGTGTTCCAGCAGATTGGTATTGCTACCGGCGTGATTGCCCTGCTGATGTTGATTACCGCGCCACTGCTGAACCGCATGACGCAGGATGACAGTCAAACTGAACTGAAACGCGCTAACGCCAATCAGTAATCAGATAGCCGGGCGTGTCCCGGCTTTTTTCTGCCCGCTATTCACATTTCCTTTAACGATTTCTGCTGCTCACTCTTCGCTTTTCGCTCGCTTAACTTCATGATGACGGCTCACTGTTAATCAGCGTGGAAGAAGCATGGACAGGTTTGATGAGCTTGAGGTGTTTGTCGCGGTTATCCAGCAAGGCAGTTTGGCTGGCGCCGCGCGTTTGTTACAGCGATCGCCACCGGTAATCACGCGCACTCTTAATACCCTCGAAGCCCGTCTCGCCACCATCCTGATTGAACGCACCACCCGCCAGCTGGCACCTACCGAAGCCGGCTGGCAGCTGTTTGAGCAGGCGCAACGGGTGTTGAGCGATTATCAGCGCGCCATCGACAGCGCTCACCACAGCGGCCTGCATGGCTTGCTGCGTTTAACCGCACCGGTGCAGTTTGGTCGTCGCCACGTCATGCCCTTGGTGAATGCCTTTCTGCAACAGCATGCAGAGATGCAGATTGAAGTGGTGCTCAGCGACACCTATCAAGACCTGATCGAAAACGGTCTTGATATCGCGCTGCGCATTGGCGAACTGCAGGACTCTTCGATGGTGGCGCGTCAGGTTGGCACGGTACGTTCAACGCTGGTTGCCTGCCCCGACTATCTGCAACAGGCTGGCACGCCTCTTCATCCCACTGAACTGACTCAACATGCGTTAGTGACGAGCCTGCGCCATACGCGCGAGTGGCGCTTCGCCCAGGATCTGCGCGTGCGCATCACGCCGCGTCTGCGGGTTAATGATGTGGAGAGCCAGCTGGAAGCGTTGCGCAGCGCACACGGCATTGGACGGCTGCTGTCGTATCAGGTTCTCGACGATATCCACAGCGGAAAATTGCTGCGTTTACTGCCTGAATGGGAGCCGGTCCCGTTGCCGGTGCAGTTAGTCACCCAGCGCGTGAAGAATATGACGCCTAAAGTGCGGCAATTTTGGGATTTTGCGCTCGAAAAGCTGCCATTACTGCCATGCTTTGCTGAATAAACCTGAACGGTGACCGCAATTCCTGATCGCTGTCACTGGCAAAAATCCCTGGCAGACTTATGCTGCTTCGATCACCACAACACTCAAGGAGAAGCCATGATGAAACTCTATTGTAAGCCCGGTGCCTGTTCGCTATCACCGCATATTGTCGCGCTGGAATGCGGACTGGACTTTACCCAGGTGAACGTGGACCTGCAGAAGAAAGTGACCGAGCAAGGAGAAGATTACTGGCAGATTAACCCGAAAGGACAAGTGCCGGCGCTGCAGTTTGATGATGGCAGCATCCTGACAGAAGGCGTGGCGATTGTGCAGTATCTGGCGGATCTCAAGCCGGATCGCAACCTGCTGGCCCCGACCGGTAGCCTGACGCGCTACCACACGCTGGAGTGGTTAAGTTATGTCAGCAGCGAACTGCACAAGGGTTTTAGCCCGCTGTTCCGTCCTGATACACCAGAAGAGTACAAAGCCATTGCGCGTGCGCAGCTGGAGAAGAAGTATCAGCAGGTGAATGAGGCGTTGCAGGATAAGCAGTGGCTGCTGGGATTACGCTTTACCGTTGCCGATGTGTATCTGTTCGTAGTGACGCGCTGGGCTAAAGCCATCAAGCTGGATTTAGCGGGACTGGATGCGCTGGAAGAATGGTTTAGCCGGGTTGCGGAACGTCCAGCGGTGCAGGCGGCGTTGAAGGCGGAGGGTTTGGTTTAATACTGTTGTAGGGTCGCCATTCATGGCGACCTGGATTGCAGGTGCGCATTCATGCGCACCTAACAAGGAATTTACAGCTTTTCAGCCGCGAAATGCTGCGTCGGTTTGGCAATTGCATCCTGCGCGGCCACCAACTGCAATTCGTACTCGCCCATTTCGTGGGTTTTCAGCATCACTTCATACACCGCCGCCGTAATGTGCTCCAGCGCATCCTGCAGCGACTTACCGTGCAGGAGATCGACCAGCAGCAGGCCGCTGGTGAGATCGCCCACGCCAACCGGCTGACGCACGCCAAAGTCCACCAGCGGACGGCTGATGTGCCAGCACTCATCAGCGGTCACCAGCAGCATCTCAAAGCGGTCGCTGCGGCGTCCGGCGCGCGCCAGATGTTTCACCAGCACCACTTTCGGGCCTTTGCTAATCAGTTCTCGTGCCGCAACCACCGCTTGCTCCACGTTGGCCACTTCATGCCCGCTGAGCATCTCCAGCTCCAGCAGGTTCGGCGCGATGATGTCGCTGGCGGGCAATGCCATTTTGCAGTGAAACTCCGCCACGCCCGGCGCCACAATGCAGCCTTTTTCCGGATGGCCCATCACCGGATCGCAGAAGAACCATGCGTTCGGGTTGGCTTCTTTCACCAGACGCACGATCTCCAGAATCTGTTCGCCCTGCTCCGCCGATCCCAGATAGCCACTTAATACCGCATCACAGGTTTTCAGACGATCAACCGCCGCAATGCCTTTAACGATGTCGGTCAAATGCGTGGCGGGCATCACGGTGCCGGTCCAGTGACCATACTGGGTGTGATTAGAAAATTGCACGGTATTCAGCGGCCAAACGTTTGCGCCCATGCGGCGCATCGGGAATTCGGCAGCGCTGTTACCGGCGTGTCCGTAAACAACGTGAGATTGAATTGCGAGAATATTTTTCATTTTGCCCTGTACTGCTGTCTTGCCATAAAAAAGGGCCGGAAGCCGGCCCTGAACGCTTACTGCCAGTTAATCAGGCAGTAATGTTTTTTACCGCGACGCAACAACGTGAAACGTCCAAACAGCTTATCGCTGTCGCTGAAACGGTACTCCGCATCTGACTGTTTTTCGCCATTCAGCGAGACCGCGTTAGAACCGATCATGGTGCGCGCCTGGCCGCGTGAGGGCACCAGCTCAGCCGCCACCAGCGCCTGCTGCAAGTCGTCTTCTGCCGTCAGCGTGATGGTGGGCATGCCGTCCTGCGCCAGCTGCTCGAAGTCGGCTTCGGTCATCGCGCTGAGGCTGCCGGAGAACAGGCTCTCGGTGATGCGTTTTGCCGCCGTTAAGCCGCTTTCGCCGTGCACCAGACGTGTCACCTGCTCAGCCAGCACGTACTGCGCGCGTGGCGCTTTGCCGCTGTTTTTGTCTTCTTCTTCCAGCGCATTAATCTCTTCAATGCTCATGAAGGTGAAGAACTTCAGGAAACGATATACGTCTGCATCCGCCGTGTTGATCCAGAACTGGTAGAACTTGTAAGGACTGGTTTTCTTCGCATCCAGCCATACCGCGCCACCTTCGGTTTTACCGAATTTGGTGCCGTCAGATTTAGTGATCAGCGGTACGGTCAATCCCCACGCCTGCTGCTGATGCAGACGACGCGTCAGGTCGATACCGGAGGTAATGTTGCCCCACTGATCGGAACCGCCAATCTGCAGTACCACATCGTGACGTTGGTTCAGCTCTGCAAAGTCATAACCCTGCAGCAGATTGTAAGAGAACTCGGTGTAGGAGATGCCCTGATCTTCGCGGTTCAGACGCTGTTTCACCGCTTCGCGGTTGATCATCTGGTTGACGGAGAAGTGCTTACCGATATCGCGCAGGAAGGTCAGCACGTTCATGCCGCCAAACCAGTCGTAGTTGTTCGCGGCAATCGCGCTGTTGTCGCCGCAATCGAAGCTGAGGAAAGGCGCGACCTGGTTGCGGATCTTGTCGACCCACTCGCCAACGGTTTCAGCGGTGTTAAGTTTACGTTCTGCTGCTTTAAAGCTGGGATCGCCAATCAGACCGGTGGCACCACCCACCAGCGCGACCGGCTTGTGTCCGGCATCCTGAAAACGCTTCAGGCAGAGCAGCGGCACCAGATGGCCCAAATGCAAGCTATCAGCGGTAGGATCGAAGCCGCAATAGAGTGCAATTGGCCCTTGCGCCAGTCGCTCTGCTAACGCTTCTTCATCCGTTACCTGGGCGACTAAGCCCCTTTCTTGCAATTGTTGTATCAGGTTACTGCTGGTCATCACTGACTCCAAATTGATCAGACTGCACCTAGGCTGGTACACAGCTTTCCGCCGACGTGCGGAGACGAAAAAAAAGAGGGCTATAGCATAAAGCGCTGACGCCAACTGCGCCAGCGTTGAAAGGGGATAAAACGCAGTTTTACGGGGCTAAACGGTCAATCGACCAGCCATTATCATTACGCTGGTAGAGGAAGCGATCGTGTAGGCGATGTTCGCCGCCCTGCCAGAACTCCACGGTGTGGAATTTGACGCGGTAACCGCCCCAGAAACTCGGCAGCGGTACTTCACCCTGCTGGAATTTTTGTTTAAGTTCGAGGAACTTGCCTTCCAGCACGCCGCGCGCCGAAATGCGGCTCGACTGCTTCGACACCCACGCACCAATCTGGCTATCACGCGGGCGACTGCTGAAGTACTTCAGCACCTCGAGCGGCGACAGTTTTTCCACTTCGCCCAGCACCATCACCTGACGCTCCAGGAAGTGCCACGGGAAGTGCAGCGAGATACGCGGATTCTCTGCCAGCTGCAGCGCCTTACGGCTGCCGAGGTTGGTATAGAACACCATGCCTTGCTCGTCGTAGTGCTTAAGCAGCACGATGCGCTGATAAGGCTGGCCGCTGCTGTCAACGGTAGCCACCGTCATCGCCGTCGGGTCCGGCAACTGCGCGGTGCAGGCCTGCTGCAGCCACTGCTCAAAGAGCGCCAGAGGATTATCGGGCAGATCTTTACGTCGCAGCCCGCCGCGAGTGTATTCACGACGCAGATGGGCAATATTTTGCAAGCTGTCACTGTCGCTCATGCTGTTTCTCTTTCTCTAACGTTTACTGAGCGGAGGTATCCGCGTTCTGCAATTCACAATCATTAATCACGATTTTGTTATTACGTTCAACAAAAGCGCCATTGCCTTTTGACCAGAAGACGTAAGTGCCGTCGCTGTAGCGCGCGCCAGATGCCGAGACCGTTTGTGTCAGCGTCAGCGGCTTGCCATCCAGAATAAAGCTCACCTGCTGCTTCGCATTATCCTGGGTGACGGTCAGCGGCAAGGTGCCGCACTGGTAGCGCAGCTGTTGTGGTGTCTCTTGCTGTTTATGCATCATGCCGCAGCCACTCAAGATCGCCACGCAACTCAACATCATAATTGTTTTTTTCATCTTCACCTCTTAACGAATAGGTCGGGGATTGGCCGGATAGATCGCGCCCAATACACTCATCTCCCGCGCGCCGGTTACCGCTGGCAGGTTGCCCGGTAAACCATTTAACGTGCGAAACGCCAGCCAGGCAAAGGCCAACGCTTCCATATCATCACCGCTGATGCCCGCTTCGTCGGTGGTACCCACTTCAGTACCCGACAGATGGGTGGCTAGGCGCGCCATCAGCAGCGGATTACGGCTGCCTCCGCCGCACACCAACAGACGATCGCAACCGTCGTTGAGCTGCACCTGCTGCGCAATGGTCAACGCCGTCAGCTCAGTCAACGTGGCTTGCACATCTTGTGGTGCCAGCGCCGGGAAACGCTGCAACTGCTGCTCAATCCAGCTGAGATTGAAATATTCGCGTCCGGTGCTTTTTGGCGGCGGCAGCGCAAACCACGGCTCGCTTAGCATTAACTCCAGTAGCGCCGGAACCACCTGACCGCTGCGCGCCCAGCCGGCATCTTTGTCGTATGGCAAACCTTTATTGCGCCAAATCCACGCATCGATCAGCATATTGCCCGGTCCGGTATCAAAACCGCGCACCGGCTGGCCGGGAATTAATAGCGACAGATTGGCGATGCCGCCAATATTCAGCACCATGCGGCGCTCGACGCTGTCCATTAACAGCGCCTGATGGAAGGCCGGCACCAGCGGCGCGCCCTGCCCGCCGAGCGCCATATCGCGGCGACGAAAATCACCGATCACCGTTACGCCGGTGGCCGCCGCGATCTGGTTGTTATCGCCAATTTGCAGCGTATTCGGCGCATCACTTTGCGGCTCATGCCACACCGTTTGTCCGTGGCAGCCAATCGCCATAATGTCGCTGGCTTCCAGCGACTGCTGGTGCATCAAGGTCAATACCGCCTCGGCGAACAGTTTGCCAAGGCGCGTGTCCAGTTGTCCGAGCTGCGATAGCGTCAATGATTGTCCCTGACAAATGGCCAACACCTGCTGGCGTAATTCCTGCGGGATGGGATGACAATATCTGGCCTGCTGCGCCACCATTTGCCCATCAATGGCCGCCAGTACTACGTCCACGCCATCAAGGCTGGTGCCGGACATCACGCCAATATAGCGTCCTGATTTCATAGCGGTTCACTCCCTTAACATCATCTGGCTTAAGCCTGGCAAATTACCGGGGCTAATTCTATGATAAAATTCCGCTTTTCAGCGTCACTGCGCAGTCTGTTCCAGCTCAGAAATATTTTCTGCAGGTAATTGAATTTTTGTTGATGGGAGACGGTCTATGCTTCGCCCCAGCCGCGTATTATACGGACTTAGAGTCATTTGCCAGTTTTCTGTCTTATACTCTGTGCAGTACAGGATGAGAAATATGGCGTTTATTTGCATTAAGGAGCGTTCTGATGATTAAGCGTTTTGTAGCCGTGGCGTTGACCGGCTTAACTCTGGCAGGTTGTGCCAACGACAGCACCCTTTCCGGTGACGTTTACAGCGCCAGTGAAGCTAAACAAGTACAAAGTGTTTCCTACGGCACGCTGGTTTCGGTTCGTCCGGTGAAAATCCAGGGCGGCGATGAAAACAACGTGATTGGCGCAATTGGTGGTGCGGTGCTGGGTGGTTTCCTCGGTAACACCATTGGCGGCGGCAGCGGTCGCAGTCTGGCAACCGCAGGCGGTGCGGTACTCGGTGGCGTAGCCGGTCAGGGCGTGCAGGGTGCGGTTAACAAATCTGACGGTGTCGAGCTGGAAATCCGCAAGGATGATGGCAACACCATCATGGTGGTGCAGAAACAAGCTGCCACCCGTTACTCGGTTGGCCAGCGCGTCGTGATGGCGTCAAACGGCAGCCAGGTTACCGTTTCGCCACGTTAAGCGAGTAGATAAAAAAAACCGACGCCTGGCGTCGGTTTTTTTATTTCTCGCGGTTGTGAAACTCGAGAATATTTTTTTCCAGCCGCGCAATCAGCGTCACCATCTGATTAATCTCTTCCAGGCTGATGCCGGAAAGAATGTCATCGCGCGTGGCATCAATCACATTCTCAACCTGCTCGATGATCGGCTCAGCCTGTTTGGTCAGCTTGATGCGCTTGGCACGGCGATCGTTGGCGCAGGTCGCGCGGGTGATTAATCCCTTCTCTTCCAGCTGATCCAGCGTGCGCACCAGTGAAGGCTGCTCAATGCCAATGGCTTTTGCCAGCTGAATCTGAGACTGCTCTGGCGGGAGTTGATGAATATTGTGTAGCGTCACCCAGTGTGTTTGTGTCAACTCAAGCGGTTTTAAACGCTGATCGATTAACGCGCGCCAAATGCGCACCAGGCGAGACAGATCGGTTCCCAAGGGCGTATCCATTGCATCTCCTTATAATTAGCTTGCTAGCTATTAAGCCAGATTTTACACTATTCTGCGAGTTTACCTGGCAAATTACAAATACCAGGCCTGCATATACGCTTGCCGTCTACGCTCTATTAAGATGATTCCCGGTCAAAAAGGATGATGACACGTGTCCCTTACCGCTTTTTCCCCCAGCGCCCCGCTTACCGACCTGGTGTTCGGTGCGTCGCTGTTTTTCCCGCCGCTGTTTAAAGCGGTGTTACTCGGGTTCTTTTTCTGGTTGTTGATTCACCCGCTGATACGCGGCTGGATCTACTCCGGCGATGTCTGGCATCCCACCTTAATGGACCTTTCCCTGTTTGTATTGTGCGTCGCTGGCGCATTGTGGTTACTGAGCCTCGGATAAATCACTATGAAATTCAACCCTTTTAAGTATTTTTCAACTGTAGTGATCTTTGCGCTGGCCCTGCTTGCCGGATGGTGGATGTGGAATTACTACATGCAATCGCCGTGGACGCGGGATGGCAAAGTGCGCGCCGAGCTGGTGGATATCACGCCTGAGGTGTCCGGGCGCATCATCGCTCTGGAGGTGCGTGACAATCAGTTCGTGCATAAAGGTGACGTGCTGCTCAAGCTTGATCCGGTGCCGTGGCAAATTGCGCAGGCCAACGCCGAAGCGCAGCTAGCCAAAGCGCAGGCCGACCTGGCAAAAGCGCAGCATGAAGCCAATCGCCGCGCCAGCCTGCCGCGCAACGTCATTTCAGCGGAAGATATGGACGCCGCGCGCTTAACCGCCAATGCCGCCGCATCAACGGCGAAAGCGGCGCAGGCCAGCCTCGATCAGGCGCGCTGGAACCTCGGTCAAACTACGATTACCGCGCCCACCGATGGCTGGATCAGCAACCTGACGCTACGCACCGGCAACTATTCCAGCGCCGGTACGCCGCTGTTTGCGCTGGTCGATAGCCACTCTTATTACGTGATGGGCTATTTCGAAGAGACCAAGCTGCGCCATATTCAACCCGGCGCTGCGGCGCAGATTGTGTTGTACAGCAACGGCGCGCGTTTGCAGGGCAAAGTGGAGAGTATCGGACGCGCCATTTACGATCAAAGCGTCGCCAGCGATGGCGGTTTGGTGCCGGATATCAAGCCTAACGTGCCCTGGGTGCGTCTGGCGCAGCGCGTGCCTGTGCGCATTCGCTTGGATGCGTTGCCGGAAGGCGTGCCGCTAGTGGCGGGCACCACCTGCACCATCTCGATCGCGCACTGAGGCTGTGATGAATTTTCAGTGGCTGGCCTGGCAAAATCTGCCGTGGATAAAAGCAAGCTGGGGCGAATGGCGCTACGCGCTGCGTAATGGCATTGCGATGTGTCTCGCCTTGACCATTGCTTATGCGCTGCAACTCGACGAACCCTACTGGGCCATGACCTCGGCGGCGGTAGTGAGTTTTCCCACCGTCGGCGGTGCCATCAGTAAAAGTCTGGGGCGCATCGTTGGCAGTTTGCTCGGTGCCAGCGCCGCGCTGCTGATTGCCGGACACACGCTAAACGAGCCCTGGCTGTTTGCCTTTTTCATGGCCGGTTGGCTGGCGTTCTGCACCTGGATCGCCAATCACTACCAAAACAATGTGGCCTACGCGTTTTCGCTGGCGGGATATACCGCCGCCATCATTGCCTTTAGCAGCGTCAACATCACCGATGTCACTCAGCTGTGGGATATCGCCCAGGCGCGCGTGTGCGAAGTGATCTCCGGCATTCTTTGCGCCGGATTGATGATGATGATTCTGCCCAGCACCTCGGATGGCAACGCGCTGATGAGTTCACTGCGTCAGATGCACGCGCGTTTGCTGGATCATGCGGTGTTATTACTGCAGCAAGGCAGCACCGATAACGTGCGCACCGCCCATGAAAATGTCATTAGCCAGATTCTCACCATGAACCTGCTGCGCATTCAGGCGTTTTGGAGCCACTATCGCTTCCGCCGCCAGAACAACGTGCTGAACTATGTGCTGCACCAGCAGCTGCGTCTGACCAGCGTGCTCTCCAGTCTGCGCCGCATGTTGCTGAACTGGCCCGATGCGCCGCCTGAACTTTACGATGCCATGGCAAAACTGCTGCACGAATTGGCGCAGCCGCACTGCGACAAATACCGTCTGGCGCTGATTTTGCGCGGCATCACGCCATCAGCAACCGGTGATTACCGGCAACGCGCCTTTGTCCAGCGACTGCGCTATTTTTGCTGGGTCTATCTCAACGTCAATCGCTGGATTCGCCTGATTGAACGCGCCGATGCCGATACCCGTTTTCAACCGCCGTATGCGCCATCGCTGGCGCGCGAAAGCGACAGTGCAGAAGCCGGCTGGAGCGCACTGCGTACTTTTAGCGTCATCATGCTGGGCTGCGCCTTTTGGATCACCACGCAATGGGATTCCGGTGCCGCCGCCCTGACGCTCACCGCCATCGCGTGCGTGTTGTACTCTTCCGCGCCTTCGCCCAGCGGCAGCGTCTCGCTGTTACTCAAAACCTTGCTGTGGCTGTCGCTGTTTAGTTTTGTGCTGCAGTTTGGCTTGATGGTGCAAATCAGTGCGCTATGGCAGTTTTTGCTGGTGCTTTTCCCGCTGTTACTCACCTTGCAGTTGTTCAAACTGCAGCAGAAGAAACGCGCGGGAATGTGGGGGCAATTCATTGTATTTATGGGATCCTTTATCGCCGTCACCAATCCGCCGGACTGGGATTATCAAAGCTTCCTCAATGACAATATCGCCAAGGTGTGCGGCGTACTGCTGGCGTGGCTGGCGTTTCAGGTGCTGCGTCCCAGTTCCGATGCGCGCCGCAGTCGTCGGCATATTCGCGCCCTGCGCCATGCGTTTCTTGATCAGCTACGCCGTCATCCGCGCCTGAGCGAAAGCCACTTTGAATCGCAGATTTATCATCATATTAGTCAGCTCAGTAACAGTCGTGACGAGCAGGCGCGCGTGTGGCTGCTGCGCTGGGGCGTGGTATTGCTGAACTGTTCCCACATCGTCTGGCAGCTGCGCGAATGGCAGCCGACGTCGGCAACGCTGGGGCAAATGCGCGACAGCAGCCTGCAGGATCTGCAACGGATTATGAGCCTGCGCGGCGTGCATCACACCGCGTTGCAGGCCACGCTGGATGAGCTGGAAACTATGATTAACCAGCTGCAGCAGCAAGCGGAGAGCGAAGCCAATACGCTGGCGGGTATTTTGTGGCGCCTGCGCTGCTCACTCGCCCAGTTGGCGCAGGCGGTGCCAGATTGATTACTGACAATATTGCGTGGTCTGGCGATTAAAATCATCCTGCAACTGCTGCAGCGATTTCTGTCCTTCGAAGCGGGTTTTGTCCTGATCGGACATCGGTTCAATCACCAGCGCCTTCTCTTCTGAAGAGTAAACAAAGCGGCGATTTAATTCGGTACCTGTAAAACTTTTACCGCGAATGCTCCCGCAAACGATCGTCATGGAATGACGATAGATCGCAGTAGTGATGAAATTTGTTTCACTTGCACTGCGAAGCACATTTTGGCATCCCCTGGTTTCCAGCTGCTTAAGAGTGCGTTGCGTTAACCATTCACGACCACGGGCGATATTTTCACAATCTGCACGTAGAGGATTGGTATCAATTGTCCACTGAAGCTGCCGACTCGCATCCAACCTTAATTGTGTATCATTGGGTTGATCGCATCCCACCAGCAATAAACATAACAACATCATCCCACGCGCTTTCATTCCCACCCCTGAAGGTTTTATACCTGAATCAATATCATAGGACGGAAAAACCGCTGAGAGTAGCCAGAAAATGGGTCAATTTTTTTCAAAGGAAGGAAATCAGGGCGACAAGCAGCTGCCGCCCAGGAGTTTAAATTACGCCGCAGGCAAAACGCGCCCCCCCGCCGCCGAGCGGTTGCGGATGGTCGGCATGATTATCGCCGCCCACATGCACCATCAAGGCTTTACCTTTGATTTCACTCAGGGATTTGATGCGTGGCGCAACCACCGGATAATTCGCCTTGCCATCTTCGGTTACAAACAGCGCGGGTAAGTCGCCAAGGTGACCATCGGCGTACGGACCAAGATGCTTGCCGGTTTTTTGCGGATCGAGATGTCCGCCCGCCGCACCGGCCGCCACCGTTTTACCGTCCGATTCGCCCGGTTCACAGCTGCCTTTGGCATGCACGTGGAAACCATGAATGCCCGGTTTAAGGCCGCTTAACGCTGGCGTAAATTGCACACCGTACGGTGTTTCGCTGATAGTGACTTTGCCAATTGCCGCCCCGATGCCTTGCGCGGTGGTTTCATGCAGCGTGACTTCTTCTGACTCCGCCTGCGCGCCTGCGGCGCAGGCCAGAGCCAGCATAACAATGAGGGTTTTCTTCATAACGTCTCCTTACGGTTAGATTCCCTGTAAGCCTGGACTGCTTTCATCCAGGCTGCCGTAATTTGACGCAGCTTTACGCTTTAGGGCACATCGTAACCGATGGCGGCTTTGCGGATGCGGAACCATTGCTGGCGATCGAGGATTAACTGGCATGCGCCAACCGCTTCTTTCACCCGTTCAATTTTGCCTGATCCAATAATTGGCAGCGGACGGCTTGGCAGCTTCATCACCCATGCATACACCACTTGCTCAATATTGCTGGCACCAATCTCCTGCTTCACCTGCTCCAGCTCATCGCGCAACGGCTGATAGAGCGGATCGTTAAACACGCGACCGCCGCCGAGGCAGGACCAGGCCATTGGGCGGATGCGGTTTTGCTGGCACTGATCAAGCGAGCCATCCAGCAGCGACGTTTGCTCCAGCGGGGAGATTTCCAGTTGATTAGTGACCAGACTGAATGGCAAACGCGATTGCAGCAGCGTGAACTGAGACGCGGTGAAGTTGGAGACGCCAAAATGGCGCACTTTGCCGCTCTGATGCAACGCCGTAAAGGCTTCGGCAATTTCATCCGCGTCCATCAACGGATCCGGACGATGAATCAGCAGCAAATCGAGGTAATCGGTATTGAAATGGCGCAGCGAATTCTCGGCGCTGTGCAGAATGTGGCTGGCTTCAGTGATGTAGTGACCAATACGGTGTTCAGGTTTAGCGCGCGTCGCAATGCCGCATTTAGTGACGATTTGCAGCTTCTCACGCAAACCTGGCGCCAGGCGCAGTGCTGCACCAAAGGCGGCTTCACATTGGTAATCGCCGTAGATGTCGGCGTGATCGACAGTGGTAATGCCCAGCGCTAAATGGTGCTCAATAAACTGCACCACTTGCTGCGGCGTCATGCCCCACTCCATTAAACGCCAGTAACCGGCAATCAGCGGTGAAAAGGACGGTCCCTGCGGTGCAATAGCCTGCGGTTGTAACATGGTTAAACTCCCTAAACACGATTCCAGATAACGAAAGCGGGAGTATAACGAAAAGGCAGATCGTCGTTTTCTTAAAACAGTTCCGGTTGTTGTGGATCATGATCTTCATCGACTTTTTGCTGGCGCTGCAGGCGCAAAAAGCGTTGCCGGCACAAGCGCAGCACATCGCGCTTTTGCGCATCGCTGAATTTCATCCAGTTAAAGCGCTCTTCCCGGCTGCGTAAACAGCCACGACAATAGCCACGCGCGTCGCTCTGGCAAATGCCGCGACACGGGCTGGGAACGGGGAAGAACTCTAGTTGCTCGGCCACATGCACTCCGCAATTAACATCTCAAATCACATTGATAACAGCTTAATGACATTGAGCAAAGAGTATACGGGCATTGCGCATAATCAAGCCATCGCGGCATTTCGTTACGCCTGTTTACCAAAAAGCCAGCATTTAAAGGATTTGGATTGCTTACGTTTAATCTTCGTTAAGGTTTTCCTCATCTTGTCTTCATACGATTGTCACATTACCTCTTACCGTTGAGTTTTCATGAGATTCCCGATCACCTTTCAGTGCGGCACCAACGGATTTAACCTTATTGCCGCCCTGTTTTTCGCATTAGTCCTGAATGCCCTTTTCTTGCTGCGCGCCTGGGAAATGATCCCTTACGATCACGTCCACGATTATCTGTTCGCCGCCAGTATTCCGCTGGTGCTCGCCTCGGCTTTCTATTTTCTCTTCTCGCTAGCGGCCTGGCCTTATCTGCGCAAACCGTTGCTGATTGTGCTGGTATTAGTCAGCGCCGCCGCCAATTACTTCATGCACAGTTTTGGCACGGTGATCGACACCAATATGATTCAAAACGTCTTTGAATCCGATCCGCAGGAAGCCGGTGCGCTGATCAGCAGTCGCTATCTACTCTGGATGCTGTTGATGGGAATGGTGCCGGTGGTGCTGATTTGCGGCGTGCGCATCAATAGCGGCGCGCGCTGGTGGTGGAATCTGCTGCAACGCCTGACGGGCGCACTGGGCGCAATATTACTCATCTTGCTGATGGCGGCGCTGTTTTACAAAGATTACGCCTCGCTGATTCGCAACAATAAAAATCTGATCAAGATGATTACTCCGGCCAACGTGGTTAGCGGTACTGGCCACTATGTCGATCAACGCTATCTGCAAGGTAGTCAGGAACTGGTAAAAATTGGCGAGGATGCCCACAAAGGCCCATTAATCTCCGCAGCAACCAAGAAAACGCTGGTGGTGTTAGTGGTGGGTGAAACGGCGCGCGCCGAGAATTTTTCGCTGGGTGGCTACGCGCGTGACACCAATCCGCAACTGAAAAAACAGCAGGTCATTTACTATCCCAACGCCAGTTCCTGTGGCACAGAAACCGCCATTTCGGTGCCCTGCATGTTCTCCAATATGCCGCGCGTGCATTACGACGCGAATCTGGCGCATCATCAGGAAGGCGTGCTCGATATCCTGGCGCATGCCGGCGTGAGCGTGCTGTGGCGCGAAAACGATGGTGGCTGCAAAGGTGCCTGTGACCGTGTGCCGCACACCGATATGACGCAGTGGAAACTGCCGCAATATTGTCACGATGGGTTTTGCCAAGATGATGTGTTGCTGCATCGTCTTGATAACTATGTTGATAGCCTGCATAACGATGGCATTATTGTACTGCATCAAATGGGCAGCCACGGTCCTGCCTATTATCAGCGTTATCCGGCTGAGTTCCGCCGTTTTACGCCCACCTGCGATAGCAAACAGATTCAGGATTGCGATCATCAGGCACTGGTAAATACCTACGATAACTCGCTGCTATATACCGACGACATGCTGAGCCGCACCATCAATAAGCTCAAAGGCCTGAGCGATCGCTTCAATGTGGCGCTGGTTTATCTCTCCGATCACGGCGAATCGCTTGGCGAGCGCGGGATGTATCTGCACGGTGCGCCTTATATGTTTGCGCCCTCACAGCAAACACACATTCCTCTGCTGATGTGGATGTCTCCGGAATACGCGGCGGCGAATCACATCAATGAAGCCTGTTTGCGCCAGCAAGCTGCCGATGCAAAGGTGTCGCAAGATAATCTTTTTCATACGCTTTTAGGCATGTTCAACATCCAGACGCAGCAGTATCAACCGCAGTTGGATATGAACAGATCGTGCCAAACCAACGCCTGAGGGTTGCGCTAGACTGACTGGTCTAATAACCTGCGACCCATGAACAAGACTCTGCAACGCAACGATACCCGTGAACACCTGCTTGCTATTGGCGAGCAGGTTTGTTTACAGCGCGGCTTTACCGGCATGGGTTTGATCGAGATGCTGGCGCTGGCGGAAGTCACTAAAGGCTCGTTCTACCACTATTTCGGTTCGAAAGAGGCCTTTGGCGTGGCGCTGATTGAGCGCTACTTCGCCCACTTCCAGCAACAGATTGATCAGCAGCTGAATCAGCCCGGTTTACCGCCGAGCGAACGCCTGTTAGCGCATTTCCGCTACGGCGAAAGGCTGTTTATCGAGCAAGGTCATATTGTTGGCTGCCTTGGCGTGAAATTGTCAGCCGAAGTGTGCGATCTCTCCGAACCCATGCGTGATGCCCTGCAGCAAGGCGCCAATGCCATCATCGCTGCCTACACGCGCTGTTTGACTGAGGTGGCCGCTGAGCAGCCGCTGCCGTTTGGGCAAACACCGCAGCAGCTGGCGCAGCGCTGCTACTTGTTGTGGCTCGGAGCCAGTTTGCAGAGCAAGATTTCCCGAGAGCCGGGTCCGATTAGTCTGGCGCTCGAAACCATCGAACAGTGGCTGATAAGTCACTGATTTTTAAAAATCGTCGTTACTAGACGACCGGTCTTCCTGGAGCAATCAATATGGCGAGTAAGCAGCTGTTCTCCCCACTCAAAGTGGGCGCGATTACCGTACCGAACCGCATTTTTATGGCCCCGTTGACGCGCCTGCGCAGCATTGAGCCGGGCGATATTCCGACGCCGCTGATGGCTGAATATTATCAGCAGCGCGCCAGTGCCGGTTTGATCATCACCGAAGCCACCCAGATCTCTTTCCAGGCGAAAGGCTATGCCGGTGCGCCGGGTCTGCACACACAGCAGCAAATTGCCGCGTGGAAAATGATTAACGAAGGCATTCATGCCGCTAACGGTCACAGCGCCGTGCAGCTTTGGCACACCGGCCGCATCTCTCATAACAGCGTGCAGCCAGACGGCAAAGCGCCGGTCGCACCGACCGCGCTGGCGGCAGGCACGCGCACTTCCCTGCGCGCTGCGGATGGTTCTGTCTATCGTGAAGACACCTCAGTACCGCGCGAGCTATCCGTGGCTGAAATTCAGCAAATCGTCAACGATTTTGGTCAGGCCGCCGCCAATGCGCGCGAAGCCGACTTCGACCTGCTGGAACTGCACTCAGCGCACGGTTATCTGATGCATCAGTTCCTCGCACCCGGCTCAAATCAGCGTAGCGATGAGTACGGCGGTTCGATTGAGAAACGTGGCCGTTTCGCGCTGGAAGTGGTGGATGCGGCGATTGCTAACTGGTCTGCCGATCGTATCGGTATCCGCGTTTCGCCAATCGGTGCCTTCCAGAATCTGGAAAATGGCCCGGAAGAAGAGAAAGCAGCGTTGTGGTACATCGCCGAGTTGGGCAAGCGCGGCATCGCCTATCTGCACCTTTCTGAGCCAGACTGGGCGGGCGGACAGCCATACAGCGATGCATTCCGTGAGAAAGTGCGTGCGCTGTTCCCAGGCGTGATTATTGGTGCCGGTGCCTACACCGTTGAGAAAGCGGATGATCTGATTGCGCGCGGCCTGATTGACGCAGTGGCGTTTGGCCGCGACTTTATCGCTAACCCGGATCTGGTTGCTCGTTTGCAGCAAGATGCGCCACTCAATCCGCAGCGCCCTGAAAGCTTCTACGGCGGCGGCGCGGAAGGTTACACCGATTATCCCACCCTGTAAGAAAATGGCTGCCGCCTCGGATAGGCGGCAGCGTTGTTTCATCAGTGTGTATACTTAGTTGTCTTGTCATTCACTGATGACGTTTTTAAAAAAGAGGATGTTATGCGTTTACTTCACACCATGTTACGCGTTGGCGATTTGCAACGTTCTATCGATTTCTACACCCGCGTGCTCGGCATGCGCGTGCTGCGTCAGAGCGAAAACACCGAGTACAAATACACGCTGGCATTCGTTGGCTACACCGAAGAGAGCGAAGGCGCGGTGATTGAGCTGACTTACAACTGGGGCGTGGATAAATACGATCTCGGCAACGCTTACGGCCATATCGCGCTGGGCGTGGACAACGTGGCTGACACCTGCGAACGCATTCGCAGCGCGGGCGGCAACGTAACGCGTGAAGCGGGCCCGGTAAAAGGCGGTTCTACCATTATTGCCTTTGTTGAAGATCCAGACGGATACAAGATCGAACTGATTGAAAATAAACATGCCGGTCACGGCTTAGGCAACTAAGGTTGCTGGTCAGCCTGCTAATTGCAGGCTGACTTCCCTCTCCTGCTGCACCCTCCTGCGATTTTTGCCATAATGCGCGCTGCCCTATTTATTGCCATGAGATCCTGATGTCTGAATCGAACGCTTTAAACGCTCTCCACCAACGCTTCCGCGGTTTTTATCCTGTTGTGATCGACGTTGAAACCGCAGGTTTCAATGCACAAACCGATGCACTGCTGGAAATTGCAGCCACAACGCTGAAAATGGATGAAGACGGCTGGTTGCACCGCGATGAAACGCTGCACTTCCATGTGGAACCGTTTGAAGGCGCCATTCTGAATCCTGCGGCGCTGGCGTTTACCGGCATCGATCCCAGCAATCCGCTGCGTGGTGCGGTAAGTGAATACGAAGCGCTGCATGCGATTTTTAAAATGGTGCGCAAAGGCACCAAAGATAGCGGCTGTAATCGCGCGATTATCGTGGCGCACAATGCCACTTTCGATCTCAACTTCGTGATGGCGGCCGCAGAGCGCGCCAGCCTGAAGCGCAATCCGTTCCACCCTTTTGCCACCTTTGATACCGCAGCGTTAAGTGGTTTAGTGCTGGGGCAAACCGTGTTGGCGAAAGCCTGCAAAGCGGCGGGAATGGAGTTTGATAGCACACAAGCTCATTCGGCGCTGTATGACACCGAGCAAACCGCGACGCTATTTTGTGAGTTGGTGAACCGCTGGAAACGCCTGGGCGGCTGGCCGCTGGCTTTCAGTGAAGAATCTGCAGACGAGGCGTCTGCCAAGTAAGCAAAGAAAAGGCCGACATTTGTCGGCCTTCTGCATTATTCCGCTTCTTTATACTTCTCAGCGGTCTCTTTCAGCAGTGGCTGAAGTTCGCCGCGCTGGAACATCTCAACGATGATGTCGCAGCCGCCGACCAGTTCGCCATCGACCCACAGCTGCGGGAAAGTTGGCCAGTTAGCGTATTTTGGCATTTCAGCGCGAATATCCGGGTTCTGCAGAATGTCCACGTATGCGAAACGCTCGCCACACGCAGAAAGCGCCTGCACGGCTTGCGCCGAGAAACCGCAGCTTGGCAGCTTCGGAGAACCTTTCATGTACAGCAGAATCGGGTTTTCTGCGATCTGACGCTGAATTTTTTCAACAGTACTCATTATTGCCTTCCTTAATCTTCTACTTCGTGTTTGTTTATTGTAGCGATTTCGCTCCCGGACTGAAAACGGGATTTTGCGTTTGCACTGGCCAATCGCCATGTTTGTTAAGTTAACGCATGACAAATAACATTTTCATATCATTAATTGGCATTAATAAATTAATAATTAGCAATAGTTTCGCTGCGTTAACCAGCTGAAATCGCTCATTTTTGCTACAGAATCAATCTGGTAACATATTAATGGAAAAAGGCCTTACCTTTTGGAAAAAAAGTGGATTAGAATTGCTTCGGCGCTGGTCACTTGATCAGATTTCTCTCACTTTGCCGCAGTCTGCTTTCATTCAGCCTGCTTAACCTGTAACCGGATTATGCGTCTACTAATTACGCTTTTCATACTGGCTTTCGCCCAACTGTTTTTTAATGTGGCTGCTGCATCTCCGCATGCGCCCGTTAATGCCAGTTCGCTTAAAGCAGAGAAAAAGAGCGCACGTGAAGACGAGCGCCGCAAACGACGCCCGGTGAAAACCACCACCAAAAAATCGCGCCTGACTGCTGTTCAAAAATTCAAACTCAAAAAACAGACCAAAACAGAAACCGCGCTGCACAAGACCACCAGCAAAAAATCCCCGCTGAAACTTTCTGCTAAGAAATACGGTCATCAACGTTTAGCGAAGAAAACACCTGAGATCGCCGTCGATGATGAAGCGTTAGCGCTGACCGGCATCAAAATGAGTAAGGCGCACCGCCAGCGTTATCAAAAGGCGCGTGAAACGGCGATGACCAAATTGATGGGCCAACTCGGCAAACCCTATCAGTGGGGCGGCGCTTCGCCACACACCGGTTTCGACTGCAGCGGCTTAGTGTGGTACGCCTATAAAGATTTGGTGAAATTCAAACTGCCACGCACCGCCAATGAGATGTATCACCTGCGCGATGCGGCACCGATTAAGCGTGAAATGCTGGAGAAAGGCGATCTGGTGTTCTTCCGCATCAATAATCGCGGCACCGCCGACCATGTTGGCGTGTATCTCGGCAACGGTAAATTCATTCAGTCGCCGCGTACCGGCAAAGATATTCAGATTAGCGCATTGGGTGAGGATTACTGGCAGAAACACTATGTGGGCGCGCGTCGCATGATGACGCCAAAAACCATTCGCTAGTTGTTGCGCAACAATCATAAAAAAGCCGGATGCTGTTCTCAGCTCCGGCTTTTTTGTTAATGCATGATCGCGGTAAAGCTGAAGGCGATAATCATCAACAGTGCGCCAACAGTGGTCATTAGCGCCAGTTTCAGGTCGGTATTCATCACAACTCCTTAGTCACACAATTATTAGGGTTAAAGCGATTTTCGCACAGCAATGGGCAAAAATCTCGTGTTATACGCATCAGCTTGCTAGAATCGCCGCCTTTCGTTGCGCAACAGATTTTGCGCATGCTGTATCAACAGCGTGATGAAGTGATTTCGCCTGCTAAAACACACCGTTTTGCCCGCTTTTTTGGGCTGTAAAAGCATTAGCAGACGCAAACGTTTAACAATATACTTATCAGTAAGTTGCGATAAGCCCAGGAGTACCATTTTCATGGCAACAATTAAAGATGTCGCAAAACGCGCGGGTGTCTCAACCACCACGGTTTCGCATGTCATCAACAAAACGCGTTTCGTTGCGGAAGAGACGCGTAACGCCGTATGGGAAGCGATCAAAGAATTACACTACTCGCCGAGTGCCGTGGCGCGTAGTCTCAAAGTCAATCACACCAAAACCTTGGGTCTGCTGGCGACCTCCAGCGAAGCGCCCTACTTCGCTGAAATTATCGAAGCGGTGGAGAACCGGTGTTTCGAACGCGGCTATACGCTGATTCTCGGCAATGCGCACAACGATCTGCAAAAGCAGCGCGCTTACCTGTCGATGATGGCGCAAAAGCGCGTCGATGGATTGCTGGTGATGTGTTCGGAATATCCAGACGATTTGCTGCAGATGCTGGAAGAGAACCGCAATATCCCCATGGTGGTGATGGATTGGGGCGCGTCACGCGGTGACTTCACCGATACCGTGCAGGACAATGCGTTTCAGGGCGGCTATCTCGCCGGACGTTATCTGATTGAACGTGGTCATCGCGATATCGGTGCCATTCCCGGCCAGATGGAGCGCAACACCGGCGGCGGACGTCACGCTGGTTTCCTGCAGGCGATGAGCGAAGCGGGCATTACGGTGCGTCCGGAATGGGTGGTTCAGGGCGACTTTGAACCTGAATCGGGCTATCAGGCGATGCAGCAGATTTTAAATCAGAAACAGCGTCCGACTGCGGTGTTCTGCGGCGGCGATATCATGGCAATGGGCGCGATTTGCGCTGCTGATGAGATGGGTTTGCGCGTGCCGCAGGATATCTCAGTCATTGGCTACGATAACGTGCGCAACGCGCGCTATTTCACGCCAGCGCTGACCACCGTGCATCAGCCAAAAGCCGAACTGGGTGAAAAAGCGCTGGAAATGCTGCTGGATCGCATCACCAGCAAGCGTGAAGATCCGCAAACCATCGAAGTCCAGCCAACGCTGATTGAACGCCGTTCGGTGGCGTACGGTCCATTCCGCGACTATCGTCGCTAAGCCGACACTTCGCTGAGCCATTCGTGGTTCAGCGTTTCAGCATCCCCGAGATAAGCCAGTAACCACTCCAGCGCCGGTGACGCGCGCTGTTCTGACCAGCTGACGCAGCACGGACTGTCCGGAAAGGCCTGCGGCAGTGCCAGTTCCACCAGTTTATGGCTGTCCAGCAGCGGACGCGCCAGATGGCCCGGCACCATTCCAACGCACAATCCTGCCAGCAAACAATCCATCCCGGTTTCCCACTCCGGCACCACCAGACGTCGCTGATTATCCAGCGTCCATGTCATACGGCGCGGTAACGCACGCGAGGTATCTTCCAGCACCAGCGATGGCCATGCTCGCAATGTTTCATCATCCAGTTCCGTGCAGTTAACCAGCGGATGGTCGGGACTCACCACACAGCGCCAGTTCAGCGCGCCCATATCCTGAAAGGCAAAACGTCCGCCCACCGGGATCGCCTGGGTCGCGCCAATCGCCACATCAACCCGGCCATCAGCCAACGCATCCCATACGCCGTTGAACACTTCGTAGCTGATAATCAGCTCCATATCGGGAAAATGGCGATAGAAATCCTTCACTAACTGCCGCGTGCGCTGCGGTTTAACAATGCAGTCAACCGCGATACTTAGCTCCCCGCGCCAGCCATTCGCCAGTTGCTGACACTGTCGACGGGTTGCCAGCATTTTTTTGATAACAGATCGTCCTTCACGTACAAAATGCTCCCCCGCGGGTGTCATCACCACTTCGCGGTGCTGACGCTCAAACAGCGGCACCGCCAGCCAGGTTTCCAGCTGGCGCACGGTATAGCTGACGGCAGAAGGCACGCGATGCAGCTCCTGCGCGGCCGCGCTAAAACTGCCGGTGCGCGCCACCGCATCCACCACTTCAAGCGCATATTCTGACCACATAATTTTGCCTTCAAAAAATTTAACAGCACTATGCAAATATTAGCGTTTCACAAAGCGTGTTGCATCCTTTTACACTCCCCGGCGTTCAACCTGCCCAAAAGAGAATCAACATGTTGTCGTCTAAAGCATTTATGCCTTATCTCGCCGTGCTCAGCATGCTCGGCTTTCTTGCCACGGATATGTATTTACCCGCCTTTGGCGATATGCAGCGTGATTTCGCTAGCGCACCTGGCACCATCAGCGCCAGCCTGAGTCTGTTTCTCGGCGGTTTCGCCTGTGCCCAGGTTTTTTGGGGACCGCTGTCGGATCGTTACGGCCGTAAGCCGATTTTGCTGGCGGGGTTAGCCATCTTCGCCCTTGGTTGTCTGGGGATGCTTTGGGTGACCGATGTGCGCCTGATGCTGGCGCTGCGTTTTGTGCAGGCGATTGGCGTTTGTGCGGCTGCCGTGAGCTGGCAGGCGCTGGTGGTGGATCACTATCCAAAAGCCAAAGCCAATAAAGTGTTTGCCACGATTATGCCGCTGGTTGCGCTGTCTCCGGCGCTGGCACCGCTGCTCGGCGCCTGGCTTATCGGCCACTTCCACTGGCGCAGCATCTTTATCACACTAACGCTGGTTGCCGTGGTGCTACTGATCGGTACGCTGCAGTTAACCTCGCCTAATCGCGAGAAAGTGGCGTCAGGTAAACAACCCGGCTGGTTGACCTTGCTGGGTACTCGCGTTTACAGCGGTAACGTCTTGATCTACTCGGCCTGTTCGGCGAGCTTTTTCGCCTGGCTGACGGGCTCACCTTTCATTCTCGCCGCTGCTGGCCTGACGCCGGGTGACATTGGCCTGAGCTATATTCCGCAAACCATTGCGTTTCTGATTGGTGGCTTTGGCTGCCGCACGCTGTTAAATCGCTATCAGGGCGCGCAACTGCTGCCGTGGTTGCTGGTGCTGTATAGCCTGAGCATCCTGAGTTTGTTTGTCATCGCCCTGATGCCCTCCGCGCCGCTGTTTGTGCTGTTGATGCCTTTCTGCGGCATGGCGCTGGCCAATGGCGCGATCTATCCAATTGTGGTTGCCAGCGCATTAGCGCCCTTCCCGCATGCCACCGGTAAAGCCGCAGGATTACAGAACTTATTCCAGTTAGGATTGTGCTTTGTAGCCAGCCTGCTGCTCTCCGCCGGCCTTGAACAGGCGCTGTTCAACACCACGTTAGTGATGGTCGCTACTGTGGTACTGGCGTGGGTGGGCTTTGTCTGCCAGCGAACGGTAAACGCACAAAGTGATATTGCCCACACTTCCCGTCCCTGCGAAGATAATCTCTAAGCCAGCGCTTTTCGTTAGCAAACTAACGATAACCCGTTGAATATTGACCCACGTGAGCATATACTCAGTGGGTCAGTAATTCTGTATTAAATCAATAATATAAATGTAATACCTTTAGCGACCCTGTCGCGGGATGGCGTCTGCACATTATCCGGTGCGGCGACCCACTTTTCTGCTCAAATTCATACCTCTGTACTACGTCGTACAACGTCGGATTTCTGGCGCACGGATTTTCCGTGAGTTCTCTCACAGGTCTTGGGAAATTGGCTATTCTTTTTCTCAGGTTCAGATCGGAAGGTGATGGAGAAGCTATGAGTTCATCTGTTATAGAAGAAGTGAGCCTTGAAGAAAACCATTGGTATCGGATCGTCAATGAACTGCTAGAGCGGGCTGATATTGCAGTTAATGGCACTCGTCCCTGGGATATTCAGGTAAAGCATCCAGATTTTTTTAAACGCGTTCTCGAGGAAGGATCGCTCGGATTAGGTGAAAGTTACATGGATGGTTGGTGGGAGTGCGAACAGCTCGATATGTTCTTCCATCGCGTTTTAAAACACCATCTGGATAAACAATTACCTCGGCATTTTAAAGATACGTTGCGCATCGCCGCCGCGCGTCTCACTAATTTGCAATCAAAAAAACGCGCCTGGATTGTGGGTAAAGAGCATTACGACCTTGGTAATGATCTCTTCTCACTGATGCTTGATCCTTACATGCAATATTCCTGCGGCTACTGGAAAGATGCTGATACCCTGGAAAACGCTCAGCAAGCCAAACTGGATATGATTTGCCGCAAGTTGCAACTTGAACCGGGCATGACGCTGCTGGATATCGGTTGTGGCTGGGGCGGATTAGCAGAATATGCCGCACGCCATTATGGCGTCACGGTGCATGGCGTGACTATTTCGGCTGAGCAACAAAAACTCGCGCAACAACGCTGTGAAGGACTGGATGTCACTATATTACTGCAGGACTATCGCGACCTGAATAATCAATATGATCGCATCGTTTCTGTGGGTATGTTTGAACATGTCGGGCCGAAAAACTATGCCACTTATTTTGATGTTGCTGACCGCAACCTCAAACCAGACGGCATATTTTTGCTGCACACCATTGGTGCCCTCACTACAGATATGAATGTCGATCCGTGGATTGATAAATATATCTTCCCGAACGGTTGTTTGCCGTCGGTACGTCAAATCGCTGATGCCAGTGAGCCACATTTCGTCATGGAAGATTGGCATAACTTTGGCGCAGATTACGATACGACGTTAATGGCGTGGTATGAACGTTTTCAGGCGGCGTGGCCGCAGCTGGCTGAGAAATATGGCGAACGTTTTAAACGGATGTTCGACTATTATCTCAACGCCTGCGCCGGTGCGTTTCGTGCCCGTGATATTCAGCTGTGGCAGGTAGTATTCAGTCGTGGCAAGGATGGCGGTTTACGCGTTGCGCGTTAATCAGCTTTCAAATGAATCAAGGCGCCGCATGGCGCCTTTTTTAACGGCATTATTCTGCGCTGGCAATCTGCGCCAGTGCAGCAGCTTCACGCTGCGCTAATACGCGCTCAACCGTTTCCACAATGGCCTGCGTATGCGGATCAATCTCAATATTGACTTTTTGACCGAACTTCTTCGCGCCTAAAGTAGTACGCTCCAGCGTTTCCGGGATCAAATGCACACAGAATTTGCTTTTCGTCACGTCGCCAACGGTCAAACTAATACCATCGATACCCACGAAACCTTTGTGCAGAATATATTTGATCTGGGTGGCGTCCTGTAATTTAAACCAGATTTCGCGGTTGTTTTCAGACTGGATGATTTTGCAGATTTCCGCCGTGGTCATAATATGGCCAGACATTAAATGGCCGCCAATTTCATCACTGAACTTCGCGGCACGCTCAATATTTACCACATCACCCACCTTTAATTCACCCAGGTTAGTAATGCGCAATGTTTCTTTAATCAGATCGAAGCTGACCAAATCGCCGTTAATCTCGGTCACCGTCAGGCAGCAGCCATTGTGTGCCACCGATGCGCCCAGCGCCAGGCCCGGTAACAGATCCTCCGGTAAGCGCACAATATGGGTACGAAACAGATCTTTCTCTTCAATGCCGACAATTTCTGCCGTGCCTTGCACAATTCCAGTAAACATCATCTCAGCCTCTGCAAAGTTTGCGTCAGTTTATCACAGCTTGTCGACGGCAGCTTAATTTGGCGGTGTTCAAACTTTACACAAATTGCTAAACAAAATGCGATCAACGTTTGGCGGAAGCCAGCGCTGCCGCTACACTATGCCGCGCATTCTTTGGGGATTTCGCCCCGCTCTCTTCTTTAATTAAGCAGGTGTAACGTGCAGAAGTATTTTACAGAAGCGCGTCAATTGCTGGCCCTCGCGATCCCGGTCATCCTTGCTCAGGTGGCCCAGACGGCGATGGGGTTTGTAGATACTGTTATGGCCGGTGCGGTAAGCGCCACGGATATGGCCGCCGTTGCTGTCGGCACCTCTATCTGGCTTCCCGCCATTCTGTTTGGTCATGGTCTTCTACTGGCTTTGACGCCTACCGTTGCGCAACTCAACGGTTCAGGACGACGCGAACGTATCGCGGAACAAGTGCGCCAGGGATACTGGATGGCACTGGCCGTTGCGCTACTGATTATGGTGGTGCTGTGGAATGCCGGTTATCTGATTAACACCATGCATGACATCGATCCTGAATTGGCCGCCAAAGCCGAAGGATACCTGCATGCGTTGCTGTGGGGCGCGCCGGGTTATCTGCTGTTCCAGGTGATGCGCAACCAATGCGAAGGTTTGTCGAAAACCAAACCGGCGATGCTGCTCGGTTTTCTCGGCCTGATGGTGAACATTCCACTCAACTATGTGTTCATTTATGGGCATTTCGGTATGCCTGCCTTAGGCGGCGTCGGCTGCGGCGTGGCAACGGCATCGGTCTATTGGGTGATGTTCCTGGTGATGCGCTTCTGGGTGAAACGCATGGCAAGCATGCGCGACATCCGTATGAAAACGCGCTGGTCTGCACCGTCACGTGCGATTTTGTCACGCCTGTTCACGCTGGGTTTGCCGGTGGCATTGGCGCTGTTCTTTGAGGTGACGCTGTTTGCCGTGGTGGCGCTTTTAGTATCACCACTCGGCATCGTCAAAGTGGCCGGGCACCAGATTGCGCTCAACTTCAGTTCGCTGATGTTCGTGTTGCCGCTGTCGCTCGGCGTCGCTACTACCATTCGCGTTGGCTATCGACTCGGTCAAGGTTCCGCCGAACAGGCGCGCGTTGCTGCGTGGACCGGGCAAGGGGTCGGCATCAGCATGGCGGCCATCACCGCGCTGTTTACCGTGATTTTCCGTCACGATATCGCCGGCTTGTACACGGCAAATCCAGAAGTCATTACCCTTGCGGCACAGCTGATGTTGCTGGCGGCGATCTATCAGTTCTCAGATTCGATTCAGGTGATCGGCAGCGGTATCTTGCGCGGTTATAAAGACACACGCTCGATCTTCTTCATTACTTTTATCGCCTATTGGGTGCTGGGTTTGCCGGTGGGTTATGTATTGGCGATGACGGATTGGGTTTTGCCGAAACTTGGCCCCGCCGGTTTCTGGTGTGGCTTTATTATCGGTCTGACCTCCGCAGCAGTGATGATGATTTGGCGCATCCGTCGTTTACAGCGCCTGCCTGCGCAGGTGATTTTGGCGCGTGCCGCGCGCTAAGTGGCTGGTAACGGCGAAAAAAACGACGCATAGCACAGTTGCTGGTCAGTCGTAGGGGAAAAACACTTTTTCCCCTTGCCAGCATCACAGCCTGCCGTTAATATTCGTCCCCGCTGTCGCCCTGACAGCGTGTTGCGCTCTTAGCTCAGTTGGTTAGAGCACCACCTTGACATGGTGGGGGTCGATGGTTCGAGTCCATTAGAGCGCACCACTCTGGTTTTATCTCCTTGCGCAACACCTTTTCTTGATCTGCATCGTCTTTATCACGCCGCTTTTATATTGGTTTTCGCATACTTAGCGACTATACTATGCCGCGTTGTTCCACCTGAAAGGTTTCAGCGCTAACGTGCCTATGCAAATAACTCCAATGATTTGCGCAACACTGATCACTCAGTTCCCTCGCGTACTGCATAACTTCTCTGCACGCTTTGCTTTCGTCTCCTATTCTTATTTCTGTGAAATCCGTTCCAACACCATAAATATTCTCACTTCGGTGCCATGCGCATCGAATCCCGACCTTTATCATCCATCACAACTTATAGAAAACCTGACATGAAAAAGACCAAAATCGTTTGTACTATCGGTCCAAAAACCGAATCTGAAGAGATGCTGACCCATTTGCTGGAAGCGGGCATGAACGTGATGCGCCTGAACTTCTCGCACGGGGATTATGCTGAACACGGCCAACGCATCACCAACATGCGTGCCGTTATGGAAAAAACCGGTCGTCAGGCCGCTATTCTGCTGGACACCAAAGGTCCGGAAATTCGTACCATGAAACTGGAAGGCGGCAACGATGTATCGTTGAAAGCGGGCCAGACCTTCACCTTCACTACCGATCAGACGGTGATTGGTAACAGCGAACGTGTTGCAGTGACCTACGCCGGTTTCACTGAAGACCTGAAAATTGGTAACACCGTACTGGTCGACGATGGCTTGATCGGTATGCAGGTGACTGAAGTCACTGAGAACTCAGTGATCTGTCATGTCCTGAACAACGGCGATCTGGGTGAAAACAAAGGCGTCAACCTGCCAGGTGTCTCCATTCAGCTGCCTGCACTGGCGGAAAAAGATAAGCGCGACCTGATCTTTGGTTGCGAGCAGAACGTTGATTTCGTCGCCGCGTCGTTTATCCGTAAGCGTTCTGACGTGCTTGAAATCCGTGAGCACCTGAAAGCACACGGCGGCGAACATATTCAGATCATCTCGAAAATCGAGAACCAGGAAGGCCTGAACAACTTCGACGAGATCCTTGAAGCGTCAGACGGCATCATGGTTGCGCGTGGCGACCTTGGCGTTGAAATCCCGGTTGAAGAAGTGATCTTCGCGCAGAAGATGATGATCAAAAAATGTAATAAAGCACGCAAAGTGGTGATCACCGCGACGCAGATGCTGGATTCAATGATCAAAAACCCGCGCCCTACCCGCGCAGAAGCCGGCGACGTGGCTAACGCCATCCTCGATGGTACCGATGCGGTGATGCTGTCTGGTGAGAGTGCCAAAGGTCGCTATCCGCTGGAATCGGTCACCATTATGGCGACTATCTGTGAGCGTACCGATCGCGTGATGAAATCCCGCATCGATTCGCTGCAAGACTCACGCAAGCTGCGCATCACCGAAGCGGTATGCCGCGGTGCGGTTGAGACTGCAGAGAAGCTGGAAGCACCACTGATTGTTGTAGCTACCGAAGGCGGTAAATCAGCCAAAGCGATCCGTAAGTATTTCCCGGATGCCACCATTCTGGCGCTCACTACCAACGAAACCACTGCGCGTCAGTTGATTCTGAGCAAAGGTATCGAAACCCATCTGGTGACAGAAATTGCCTCAACTGATGATTTCTATCGCATTGGTAAAGAAATGGCGCTGGAAAGCGGATATGCGCAGAAAGGCGATGTTGTGGTCATGGTTTCAGGCGCATTAGTGCCAAGCGGAACGACAAACACCGCTTCTGTACATGTAATCTGATTAGCAACTGAATTTTTATTAAAAAGCGCCTTTAACAGGCGCTTTTTTTATTGCTGATGTAATACAAAAACCAGAAATTTCCAATCGAAATTAACTATTCAAAATCTCGTATGATTAAGGTTAGTCCGATTAAATCTCTCTGTTTTAGCTAATTATTTTCATCTTCTTCTGTGAAATGCTGTTTCTTTGAGCGAACGATCAAAATTAAGCATGTTCTCATCAAAAATTTATTCTCAACTCAAAAAGCTTTGTGTAATACTTGTAACGCTACATGGAGATTAACTCAATCTAGAGGGTATAAAGAATGAATCGCACTAAACTGGTACTGGGCGCTGTAATCCTGGCTTCAACTATGCTGGCTGGTTGCTCAAGCAACGCTAAAATCGACCAACTGTCTTCAGACGTTCAGACTCTGAACGCTAAAGTTGATCAGCTGAGCAACGACGTGAACGCAATCC
>NZ_DALYOQ010000008.1:70240-93861 GCF_031974595.1 Pantoea sp. CTOTU46764
CTCGCGCTAACCAGCGTCTGGACAACCAGGCTCACTCTTACCGTAAGTAAGAGTACTGGTTGAAAAATGGTGCCCATGTGGCACCATTTTTTTTGTCCTGATTCTGCGTTTCTCTGGTCCGAATTCAGGGCTGCGCTATTGCTTCACCTACAGCTTCAGCACTCTGATTAGTTACTGGCTCACCGCTGCTCACTAACACCGGCATGCCTGAACGTCGGGATATCACTTCCTTTATCAACGCGGTATCACTCTTCTCATTCTTAGAGAAAGCTTTCAGCTGCGCAGACTGCGCAATCGGCATGGTTTGTGGATCATCCTTATCGTTGCGCGATAACGGCTGATGCACTTCAACGTAGCGCTTACCGTCGGGCTCAATCGCATATTTGATGGGCTGATTGATCACCTGCACGCGCGTTCCTTTTGGCACGCTGTTGAACAGCGCTTCAATATCATCCGGTCGCAGGCGAATACAGCCAGAACTCACACGCATACCAATACCAAAGTCAGCATTAGTGCCGTGAATCAGATACTGACCGGTTCCGCGCGCCAGACGCATGGCAAACAGCCCCATCGGGTTATCTGGCCCAGCGGGCACCACGCCCGGCAAGGTGATGCCCTCTTTGGCATAGCGCTTGCGGATATTGGTGGTTGGCGTCCAGGTGGGATTAGGGATTTTCTGGCTGATGCTGGTGACCATGGTTGGCGTCATGGCGCCCAGTTGACCGATACCAATCGGATAGACCACCACACGATCTTCACCTTTCGGATAGTAATAGAGTCGCAGCTCCGCGAGGTTAATAACGATACCTTCGCGTGGCGCATCAGGCAGCAGCATTTGCAGCGGCACGGTTAATTGTGTGCCGGCCTTTGGCAGCCAGGGGTCAACGCCGGGATTGGCTTCCAGCATGCCGAGCATGCCTATCTTATAACGCGCGGCAATGCTCTCCAGCGGCCGTTTGTCATCTGGCACAGTGGTCAGGGTATTCTCGCCAATTAAACGGCTGTTATCGGCTGGTAAGGGATATTCCGTAGCAAATGCAGGTGCAGAGAGTCCGCAACAGGACAACAGCAATGCACCGGCTAAACGTAAGGCTGGTTTCATGCAATTTTCTCTTTGTCGGATAGAACAGACCCCGGTCAAGCCGGGGTCTGGAGAGTGTAACTTAGCTGAGGGTCTGAGCGTTATGCCGGATCGCGCGGATCATGGCTTCCAGCCCCTGCGAACGCGAGGGAGTGAGATGTGAGGTCAGCGCTAATTCGCCGAACCAGTGGCGCACATCGAGATCGAGAATCTCTGGCGCCTTGAGCCCCTGATACAGGCTAAATACCACTGCAATCAACCCTTTAACGATGGCGGCATCACTGTCACCTTCGAAGGCGATGGTGCCATCGGCCTGCGGGGTCATGCGTATCCACACTTGGCTCTGGCAGCCTGAAATCACGTGTTCTGGCTGCTGTAAGCTTTCGGAGGATTCTGGTAATTTCCCACCGAGTTCAATGATGTAGAGGTACTTCTCTTCCCAGTTAGCGCAACGATTAAAGTTACGAACCAGTCTCTCTTTATCTGGCAAATTCGCCATGAATCACTCCTGAAATCTGCTCAACCGCCCAGCAGACGATGAATACGGGTCAAACCTGCGGCCAGGCGATCGGCTTCTTCTTCGGTGTTATACAGCGCGAAGGAGGCACGACACATCGCCGGCACCGCATAATGACGCATCAAGGGCATTGCGCAGTGATGGCCGGTGCGGATCGCAATACCGTATTGATCAAGGAAACTGCCGACATCAAACGCGTGATGCTTGCCGAGATTAAAGGCCACCACGCCGCTGCGACTTTCCGGACCGTAAATCACGAGATCCGGCACCGAAGCCAGTTTATCCAGCGCATAACGCATCAGCATCGATTCGCGCTGATGAATCACATCCAGGCCCAATTCGCTGATCCACGTTAACGCCGCACCTAATCCAATGATGCCGCCGGTATTCGGCGTGCCCGCTTCGAAACGCCATGGCGTACTGTTAAAGGTGGTGCCAGTTGGCAGCACCACTTCAGAAATCATCGAACCGCCGCCTTCCCAAGGAGGCATGATCTCCTGCAACGCTTTACGCGCGTACAACACCCCAATGCCGGTCGGACCATAAATTTTATGGCCGGAGAAGGCGTAGAAGTCGCAGTCGATATCCTGTACATCCACCGCGTGATGCATCACCGCTTGCGCGCCATCCACCAGCGTAATCACGCCAGCGGCTTTCGCTTGCGCCACGATGGCTTTCACCGGATTGACGGTGCCGAGCACGTTTGAAACGTGGGTCACCGCCAGCAAACGGGTGCGACTATCAATCAAGCCGCTCAGCTGCTCCAGCGCCAGTTCGCCCTGCGCATTCAGCGGCAGTACGCGAATTTCTGCGCCGGTACGCTGCGCCACCATCTGCCACGGTACGATGTTAGCGTGATGCTCCATCTCGGTGATGATGATGTTGTCGCCCGGCTGCAGCTGGCTGCCGCCCCAACTGTTAGCCACCAGATTGATGGCTTCGGTGGTGCCTTTGACGAAGATGATCTCTTCAGGCGAAGCGGCATTAAGAAAACGCGCGGCCTGATGACGCACGTTTTCCATATCGGTGGTCGCCTGCGCGCTCAACGAATGGATACCGCGGTGCACGGCCGCATAGCCGTGCTGGTAGAAATAACTTTCCGCATTGATGACCGCGAGCGGGCGCTGTGCGCTGGCCGCGCTATCAAGGTAGGCCAGCGGATGTCCGTTGACCTCACGTTTCAGAATCGGAAATTCCGCTCTGATGCGTTCGAGATCGAAACTCATGACTCGACTCCCGGAATACGCGCGGCAATGCGCTGCAGCACCACCTGGCGCAGTACCGGATTCTCCAGCGTTTCGGTGAGTTCAGCGGCAAATGCATGGATGATCATACGCTGTGCGGCAGTCTCATCGATGCCGCGCGAGCGCAGATAGAACATCTGCTCTTCATCAATACGACCAATGGTCGCACCGTGACTGCACTTCACGTCATCCGCATAGATTTCCAGCTGCGGCTTGGTGTCCACTTCAGCCAGACGGCCCAGCAACAGGTTGTTGTTGGTCATCTGTCCATCGGTTTTCAGCGCATGCTGTGCCACTTTGATCATGCCGTTGAACACCGCACGACCTTTATCGCGCGCGATGACTTTGTGCATCTGACGGCTGGTGCAGTAACCTTTGTTGTGCTCCAAGTAGCTGCGGGTATCGCATACTTCCTGATTCACCGGCAACGACAAGCTGTTGATCGCCAGATTGGTATTTTCGCCATTCAGCTGCGCGCTGGTGTTGTGACGCGATAAGCCCGCACCCAGCAGGAAGCTGGTGGTGGCGACATTCGCATCACGGCCCATCACCACGTCATTGTGCGCGAAGTGGTAAGCCTTCTCGCTCTCAAATGACAGTTTGATGTGCTGCAGTTTGGCATTGTCGGCCACGTCGAACGTGAAACGCGCGCCGGTAAAGTGCGCCACGTCATTCAGCGTAACGTAGTGCTCAATCACTTCCGCTTCTGCGCTGGCTTCCAGCTGCAGATGGTGGCGATGGTGCACAGTGTTGGTGCCCGCGTCCTGACCGCTGGTGATGTGCAGCAGATAGAGCGGTTTAGCCGCTGATTTGCCACGCGCCAGACGAATAGTGGTCGCTTCTTCCGCCAGACTTTCGGTCAGATGCAGGAACACTTCCGGCTGAATCGGTGCCGGCAGCGGACGACGCTCAGAAGCCTGCGCATGCTGAATTTCAAACAGGCCGGTATCACGGCTGCTCAATTCGGCCTGAAAGCGACCATCAACAAACACCAGACGCACCGCATCAACCGGCAGCGCCAGCGCTTCAACTTGCTCCGCGCTCACGTCCTGCGGCTGTGGCAGCACAAATTGCTGCGCCAGCAGGCCATCAAGCGGCGTGTATTTCCAGTTTTCATGCTTACGCGTGGGCAAGCCGACACGCATCAGTTGCTGCCAGTGCTGCTGCGCCTGTAAAGAACGTACGTCACCGCGCGATTCAAACAGGTGATGCCACTGCTGCAGGGCGTTATCACTCTTGGTCGGTAAGCCAGCCATAGCCTTGCTCCTCCAACTGTTTCACCAGCGAGAAGTCGCCAGATTTAACGATCTTGCCCTGATACAGCACGTGTACATGATCCGGCTTGATGTAATCCAGGATGCGCTGATAGTGCGTCACGATGATGAATGAACGCTTACCGTCGCGCAGGCTGTTAACGCCTTCGGCTACGATTTTCAGCGCATCGATATCCAGACCGGAGTCGGTTTCATCAAGGATGCACAGCTCAGGTTCCAGGGCCGCCATCTGCAGGATGTCGTTACGCTTCTTCTCACCGCCGGAGAAGCCGACGTTTACTGAACGGGTCAGCAAATCTTCTGGCATCTTCAGCAGCTGGATTTTATCTTCGATAAAGTCCTGGAAGTCGAAACGGTCCAGCGGCTCCTGCTCACGGTATTTACGCACCGCGTTGACCGAGGTCTGCAGGAAGAACTGGTTGCTGACGCCCGGAATTTCTACCGGATACTGGAACGCCATGAAGATGCCTTCACCGGCACGCTCTTCTGGCTCAAGTTCCAGCAGGTCTTTGCCCTTAAAGGTGACAGAACCGCCAGTGACTTCGTAATCTTCACGACCAGCCAGCGTTGCAGACAGGGTACTTTTACCTGAACCATTTGGTCCCATGATGGCGTGGACTTCGCCCGGTTTCACTTCAAGGTTCAGACCGCGCAAAATCTCTTTGTCTTCAACGCTAACCTGCAAATCTTTAATGCTTAACATACTCTTTCCTTCACATTGCTTCCGGCAACGGGCATCAGCCCACACTGTGCTCAAGGCTGATAGCTAACAATTTTTGCGCTTCCACGGCGAATTCCAGTGGCAGCTCGGAGAAAACGTCTTTGCAGAAGCCGTTAACGATCATTGAGATCGCATCTTCTTCGCTGATGCCACGCTGCAGGCAGTAGAACATCTGATCTTCACCGATGCGCGAGGTGGTGGCTTCGTGCTCCAGATGGGCGGTGTTGTTGCGCGTTTCCACATACGGGAAGGTGTGCGCACCGCACTCTGCACCAATCAGCATCGAGTCACACTGGGTGAAGTTACGCGCGTTGGTGGCGGTTGGCATGATTTTCACCAGGCCGCGATAGGTGTTCTGGCTCTTACCGGCAGAGATACCTTTCGAGATGATGGTCGACTTGGTGTTTTTACCAATGTGAATCATCTTGGTACCGGTATCCGCCTGCTGGCGGCCCGCAGTCAGCGCGACTGAGTAGAACTCACCAATCGAGTAATCACCGCGCAGGATGCAACTTGGATATTTCCAGGTGATCGCTGAACCGGTCTCAGACTGCGTCCAGGACATCTTGCTGTGATCGCCTTCGCACAGGGCACGCTTGGTGACGAAGTTGAGGATACCGCCCTCGCCTTCACCGCCTGGGAACCAGTTCTGCACGGTGGAGTATTTCACTTCAGCGTTTTTGTGGATGATCACTTCTACCACTGCGGCGTGCAGCTGATAGGTGTCACGCACCGGCGCAGAGCAACCTTCGATGTAGCTGACGTAGCTGTCTTCATCGGCGATCAAGATGGTGCGCTCGAACTGACCGGTTTTTGCCGCATTGATGCGGAAATAGGTCGACAGCTCCATCGGGCAACGTACGCCTTTCGGGATGTACACGAAGGTTCCGTCAGAGGCCACAGCCGAGTTCAGCGCGGCAAAGAAGTTATCGTTTGGCGGCACGACAGTCCCGAGATACTTCTGCACCAGCTCTGGGTGATCGTGAATCGCTTCGCCGAACGAGCAGAAGATAATCCCCTGCTCCGCCAGCTTGCCGCGATAGGTGGTCGAAACAGAGACGGAGTCGAAAATCGCATCCACCGCCACTTCACGCCCTTCACGCACCGGAACGCCTAACTGGTTAAACGCGTCTTCCACTTCCTTCGTCAGGTAGTCGCTGGACGCGACGCTGCCGGAGGTTTGGGTGGCGCCAGGTTCAGAAGCACAGCTGTCATCGCAGTTGCCGCAGGACGGCGCAGAGCAGTAGCTGTAATCCTGATAATCCAGTTTTTCGTAGTGCGCTTTCAGCCAGTGCGGCTCTTCCATTTGCTCCCAGGCGCGGAACGCCTTGAGACGGAATTCAAGCATCCATTCAGGTTCGTTACGTTTAGCCGAAATCGCACGCACCACATCTTCATTGATGCCGTGGGCAAATTCTTCGGTTTGTAACTGGGTAAAGAAGCCCTCTTTATAATTGAGCTTGCCTTCCCACATTTGTACATCATCAGATGCTTCGGTGTGTCGTGACATGTTTTACTTACTCGACGCCAAAGCTTTCACCGCACCCGCAGGCGTGTTGAGCTTTAGGGTTGTTGAATTTAAAAATCTGGTTAAGACCTTCGCGGACATAATCCAGCTCGGTACCGTCAACAAACGGCATCGCCTGAAGTGGCACAAACAGTTTTGCGCCGAATTGCTCAAACTGCAGGTCGTCATCGGCAGGATCCTTTACCAGATCCATGACGTACCCAAAGCCGGCACAGCCGGACGTTTTCACACCCAGTTTCAAGCCCTTGACTTCAGGGTCTTGTTCTACCAGGTTAAGAATCTGTTTCGCTGCCGATTCGGTCAGCGTGAGCCCTTTCCAGACGAAATCTTCGGGTGAAAAGGAGTCGGCATTTACTGATGACATTGTGCTACCTCGTATGTCTGGGCCTTTTCAGGCTATCCCCCTATGGTAGTGATATCAGATATCACTTCAACCTCTTGTTTTGCAGGGATAATCATCTCGTGCTATTTTTCACTGCTGCTTTATTAAGCATAGTCGCTTCAAAGCAGATTGGCGGCGGCATTCCTGTGCGTGCCTGACCAGCGTAACCCGTTAAATTGCCGCAAATTTTTTAAAATCAATTTTACGATTTAATCCTGATTGATAGGTTACGCCTTTCTACTATGTAAAGAAATTGTTATTGCCGATTTTAGTAACAGGCAGAAGAAATCAATAAAATTTCACAGCGGGAATTGCATTCCTGACGCGGTTGAATATGATAATGATTATCATTAACCTAAAAAGGTGGCGATATGACGCTTACCGTCTCAGCCTGGTTACAACATAAAATCGACGAATATAAGTTTTCGGTGCGCGATATCACCGTTGACTTCTATATGGCTCAGGCAAAGCTCAACCGCACCGATTGCACTCTCGACCAACTGCGTCGCTTCAACGACACCTGCCTCGATATGGCAGAAATCTGCGAACTCAACGGCGACGATCACAGCTTTCTGCATGCCATGGGCAAGCTCCATCACCGCTTAGTGCAGGAGATGGGCAATGCCGATCGTGACCGTTTGTTTCGGATTCAGGCCTATCAACTGGCGCGCCTGTCATTAACACGTTTGTGTCATCAACTGGCGCTGAGCGGCGAGTGGGATCAAGCTACCCGCCTGCAGAGTGATTTTGTTCGCCACGCAGGCTGGATATTCTAATCCAGCTTTGTGACGACTCCTACAATTTGTTTACATCATTTCCAGTAACGCTTGCAGTGGATGACGCATGCCATTGCCTTCTGCGCGTTTTACCTGACTACGACAGGAAAAGCCGGTTGCGAGACAGCGTTGACGCGGCAGCTTTTGCAGTTGCGGATGCCAGGAAAGCTCATAAATCCCCAGTGAATTCTCCAGGTTTTCGCTTTCGTGGCCATAGGTTCCCGCCATGCCGCAACAACCGACGTTAACGTTTTCCAGCTTCGCGCCAAAGCGTGCAAAAATGCTCTGCCACTGATTCGGCGTGGAGGGCAGCGCGGTCACTTCGGTGCAGTGCGCAAACAAATACCAGGCTTCGCCGCTGGCGGTTTGCTCCGCGCGAGGAGACAAGGCGGTTTGCAGCCACTCGTGCACCAGCTGCACACTAAACTCGCCGCGCTGATCGCCCAGCACCTGGTTGTATTCGTCGCGATAGCAAAGCACGGTCGCCGGATCGACGCCAACCATCGGCATGCCCAGTTTCGCTACGCGGTTGAGGAAATCAGCGGTTTTGCTGGCGGTGCGTGCAAAGCGTTGCAGGAAGCCTTTCACATGCTGCGCCTTGCCGTTCGGTGAGAATGGCAGTAGCACCGGACGATAACCGAGTTTCTCAATCAGCTTGACGAAATCAGTCACCAGCTGCGCTTCGTAATAGCTGGTGAAAGGATCTTGTACCACCAGCACACAGTTTTCACGTTGCCCCGCATCCAGTGCTTCTAACTGCTCCAGCGTCAGGTTCATCGCCGGATGGCCGCTTAACTGCTGCTTGAGGCTTGGCGATGACAGCAGTGGCAAATCCACCATGCCGATATGCGTTTTGCTCAGTTCGCGCATCCACGGCTGTTTGAGGAAGAAGTTGAACACCTTGGGCGCTTTAGCCATCAACGGCGCGTAACTCTCCACGCTAGCCACCAGATGATCGCTCATCGGACGCAGATAGCGCGTGTGATAAAGCTGCAGGAAGCGTGAACGGAAGTTCGGCACATCGATCTTGATCGGGCACTGCGTCGAACAGGCTTTACACGCCAGACAGCCCGACATCGCCTCTTTCACTTCGTGCGAGAAGTCATATTCGCCCTGATTCGCATGCCAGGTATTGCGCGTACGCTGAATCAGCGTACGCAAGCTGGCGCCCTGTTTGGGCAGCGCCAGCTCCAGCTGAACGGGATCCACGCCCTGCTCGGTGAGCAAGCGCAACCATTCACGCGTGAGTGTGGCGCGCCCTTTCGGTGAGTGAATGCGGTTGCGGGTGATTTTCATCGACGGGCACATCGGGCTACGCGCATCAAAGTTGAAGCACAAGCCGTTACCATTACACTCCATCGCGCCACGCCACTCGTTGCGTACCGTGACCGGAATCTGTCGATCGTAGGTGCCGCGTTTCACCGCATCAACCTGCATCATCGGTTCATCACTGCCCAGCGGCGTACAGATCTTGCCGGGATTCATGCGGTTATCAGGATCGAAGGCGGCTTTGATACGGCGCAATTCGTTGAACAGCGTCTCACCAAAGAATTCCGGGCTGTATTGCGCGCGGAAACCTTTGCCGTGTTCGCCCCACAATAACCCGCCGTAGCGTGCGGTCAGCGCGACCACTTCATCGGAGATCTGCTTCATCAGCAGCTCCTGCTGCGGATCGCACATATCCAGCGCCGGACGCACATGCAGCACGCCGGCATCCACGTGACCAAACATGCCGTAACTCAGGCCGTGGCTGTCAAGCAATGCGCGAAAATCGACGATGTAATCCGCCAGCTGCTCTGGCGGCACGGCGGTATCTTCCACAAACGGAATCGGCTTGGCGCGCCCTTTGGCGTTCCCCAACAGGCCAACCGCTTTTTTGCGCATATTATAGATGCGATCAATGCCGCCTAAATCGTTGCACAGTTGATAGCCGATCACGCCGCCCATCTGCTGCTGCATCAGCTCATTGAGGCGCTGGCACAGCGTGCTGATTTGCTGCTCAATCAGTTCACCATCATCACCGGCAAACTCCACGATGTTGAGGCCGAGCATCTCTTTGTCTGGCACATCGGTAATTAATTCATTTACCGAATGCCAGACGATATCTTCACGCGCCAGGTTCAGTACTTTTGAGTCAACAGTTTCTACCGACAGCGCTTTGGCTTCCACCATAAAAGGGGCGTTACGCAGGGCCGAGTCGAAGGAGTCGTATTTGATGTTCACCAAACGGCGCACTTTCGGGATGGGCGTGATGTCGAGGCGCGCTTCGGTAATAAAGGCCAATGTGCCTTCTGCGCCGCACAGCAGACGCGTCAGATCGAATGTCTGTAAATCATCACTGAACACATGACGCAGGTCGTAGCCGGTCAGGAAGCGATTGAGCTTGGGAAATTTCTCCAGAATCAGATCGCGCTGTTCACGACAGCGGCTTAACACCTGCTGATAAATGCGCCCTTCCGCCGTTGGCGTGTTCGCCAGCTGTTCCGCCAGGGCAGTCGGCATGGCGCGCGTATCGAGGATATCACCGCCCAGCAGCACCGCACGCAGTCCTTCAACGTGATCGGAGGTTTTGCCATACACCAGCGATCCCTGGCCCGATGCATCAGTGTTGATCATGCCGCCAAGCGTGGCGCGGTTGCTGGTGGAGAGCTCCGGCGAGAAGAAGAAGCCATACGGCTTGAGCCACGCATTGAGCTGATCTTTCACCACGCCCGCTTCGACCCGCACCCAACCTTGCTCGGTATTGATTTCCAGGATGCGGTTCATGTAGCGCGACATATCCACCACGATGCCCTGATTGAGCGACTGCCCGTTGGTGCCGGTACCGCCACCGCGTGGCGTAAACACCAGGCTGGTAAAGCGGGTTTCACCGGCGAGGCGCGCAATCAAGGCTACATCCGCCGTCGAGCGCGGAAACAGCGCCGCATCAGGCAGCAGCTGATAAATACTGTTGTCGGTGGAAAGCGAGAGGCGATCGGCATAGCTGGTGGCGGTATCGCCAGTAAAGCCTTGCTCTTTTAAGGACTGCAGGAATGTCAGCACCAGTTGAACGAGGCCCGGTGCCTGAGAAATCTGTGGGATCATTATTGAGTGACCGAGATGTTGTAAACGTTTGCGTCGTAATTTTTTTCAGCCATTGGTTTTATCATACTTTTCTGCTGGCTGCTGTTTTTTCAGGAAAGCGCGCCGCCGTCGCTGCTTTTCCTGTTTAATTTTCAGGAAATAGATCATCATTAATCAGGGCTGTTCAGCCCCACTCTGAAGGATTCAATCGAGGTTAACCGTTGTGATGAAAGACCTGCAACGCGGTATGGATTTACCGCAAATGCTGTTTTCACTGATGTTCATTCTGATCATGATCATCGCCAGTCTGTGGGTGGTGCAGCCCTTTATTCTCGGCTTCGCCTGGGCCAGCATGGTGGTGATCGCCACCTGGCCGTTGATGATTCGTCTGCAACAGATGTTATGGGGACGCCGCTCGCTGGCGGTCATCGCCATGACCATTTTGCTATTACTGCTGTTTATTATTCCTATCGCCCTGCTGGTCAGCAGCCTGATTGATAACAGCGCGCCGGTGATTGCCTGGGCAACGCAGCGCCATCTGGTGATGCCTGACCTTGATTGGTTGCGACAGATTCCCTATGTCGGCAGAAAACTCTATTCCAGCTACCACAAATTGGTGGATGGCGGCGGCGCGGCCATGCTGAATCAGGTGCAGCCTTATATTGGTCGTACAACGGGTTTCTTCGTGGCGCAGGCCGGACACTTTGGCCGCTTTATGATGCACCTCATCGTGATGCTGCTGTTCAGCGTGTTGCTCTACTGGCGCGGCGAGCAGGTGGGCCACGGGATTCGTCATTTTGCTTATCGCATGAGCGGACGCCGTGGTGATGCCGCCGTGCTGCTGGCTGGTCAGGCGATTCGCGCCGTGGCGCTGGGCGTGGTGGTCACCGCGCTGGTGCAGGGCGTACTCGGCGGCATCGGTTTAGCCATTTCCGGCATTCCTTACGCCACGCTGTTAACCGTGCTGATGATCCTCACTTGTCTGGTGCAGCTCGGACCGCTGGTGGTGTTAGTGCCAGCGATTATCTGGCTCTACTGGAGCGGCGATACCACATGGGGCACGGTGCTGCTGGTATGGAGCTGCGTGGTCGGTACGTTGGACAGCGTGTTGCGTCCGGTATTGATTCGCATGGGCGCCGATTTACCGATGATCCTGATCCTCTCTGGCGTCATTGGCGGATTGATTGCCTTCGGTATGATCGGACTGTTTATCGGTCCGGTGGTATTGGCGGTCTCTTATCGTCTGGTTTCGGTGTGGATGCATGAAGCACCTGAACCGGATGACGATATGCAAACCGCCATCGAAGCATTGGCCGATCACGAAGAAGAACATTAAGTTATTCGTAGGGTCGCCATTTATGGCGACCTGATACACCTTAATGCCCATCCAAAAACGATACGCAAACTCTCCGTTTTACACTGGCCTTACTTTAACCCGCCTAATGCCTCAACTTCGTCACCTTGCATTCCTTACTGATAATTATTTTTTTCCATAAGCGATTTTTAAGAAAAAACGCAGTTTTAGGCACTTTAGGTGGGATTTGCTTACGGAATGATTATTTTTGCAGCTGAAACAGCGGTCGATCACTAAGAAAATCACCACGAAAGGTTATCAGCTTTAAACTAATAAGAGGATTCTTAAAGACGCCAGCGGGCCTGACCAATAACATGTTTCCTATGTTTGGAATCAAGCTACTGATTTTTAAACAACCTTATTCCCCTGAGTAAAGTAAAGAATTGCTGTGTGTAGTCTTTGCCCATCCCCTGTGATGGGCTTTTTTTTGGCTTTTTTTCTGGCAAAACAACAAGGCCAGCAGCGCTGGCCTTGATAATTACCTTAAAGACACGTCAAATTCTCATTTGAAGCATCAAATTGCCACTTGGTTAATGTTTCGCAGCGTTGAGCTCTGCCAAACCTAACCAGGTTTCAACCACGGTATCCGGATTCAGCGACAGGCTATCAATGCCCTGCTCCATTAACCATGCCGCAAAGTCCTGATGATCCGACGGGCCCTGACCACAAATCCCGACGTATTTGCCCTGCTTTTTCGCTGCTTTGATCGACATCGACAACAGTGCTTTCACCGCATCGTTACGCTCATCAAACAGCGCGGACACCACGCCAGAGTCGCGATCGAGGCCCAGCGCCAGCTGCGTCATGTCATTTGAGCCGATGGAGAAGCCATCGAAGTGCTCGAGGAACTGTTCAGCCAGCAAGGCGTTGGACGGGATCTCACACGTCATGATCACTTTCAGGCCGTTCTCGCCGCGCTTCAGACCGTTTTTCGCCAGCTCGGCGACCACCGCTTCAGCTTGATCGACGGTACGCACGAACGGAATCATGATCTCAACGTTGGTCAGTCCCATTTCGTTACGCACGCGCTTCACCGCTTCGCACTCCAGCTTGAAGCAATCGCGGAAGTTGTCAGCAACGTAACGACCGGCGCCACGGAAACCGAGCATCGGGTTCTCTTCTTCCGGCTCGTAACGCTCGCCGCCGACCAGGTTGGCGTATTCGTTGGTTTTGAAATCCGAGAGACGAACAATCACGCGTTTCGGCGCAAACGCCGCACCCAAGGTCGCAATCCCTTCGGTCAGACGGCCGATGTAAAACTCAATCGGATCATCAAAGCCTTTCATCATCTGACGAATCTGCTGCTGCAGTTCTGGCGTCTGCTGATCAAACTCCAGCAGCGCTTTCGGATGCACGCCAATCATGCGGTTAATGATGAATTCCAGACGCGCCAGCCCAACACCTTCGTTCGGCAAGCAGGCGAAATCAAAGGCGCGATCCGGGTTACCGATGTTCATCATAATCTTCAGCGGCAGTTCCGGCATGGTATCGACCTGCGAGCTGGTGACTTCGAAGTCCAGCAGTTCGTTATAGACATAACCAGTATCGCCTTCGGCACAGGACACCGTCACTTTGTGGCCATCTTTCAGGTGTTCGGTGGCATCGCCACAGCCCACCACCGCCGGAATGCCCAGTTCACGCGCGATGATCGCCGCGTGGCAGGTGCGACCGCCGCGATTGGTCACGATGGCCGAGGCTTTCTTCATGATCGGTTCCCAATCGGGATCGGTCATGTCGGTCACCAGCACATCGCCTTTTTCAATGCGGTGCATCTCGCTGATGTCGTGAATCACTTTAACTTCACCGGCACCGATGCGATGACCAATGGCGCGGCCCTCGACCACCACTTTGCCTTTACCCTGCAGCGTATAGCGTTCCATCACCTGACCGTTGGAGCGCACCGTTTCCGGACGCGCCTGCACGATGAACAGTTTGCCGGTGTGGCCATCTTTCGCCCACTCAATGTCCATTGGGCGTTTGTAATGCTGCTCAATCAGCACCGCCTGACGCGCCAGCGCCTGCACTTCATCATCAGTTAAGCTGAAGCGATCGCGCTGTTCCTGCTCGACATCTTCAATGCGCACCTGCTCGCCATGCTCCTGCGAATCGGCGTACACCATGCGCAGCTTTTTCGAGCCCATGGTGCGACGCACAATCGCCGGGCGATTGGCTGCCAGCGTCGGTTTGTGCACGTAGAACTCGTCAGGGTTAACCGCGCCCTGCACCACCATTTCGCCCAAACCAAAGGCTGAGGTGATAAACACCACCTGATCGAAGCCTGATTCGGTATCAATGGTAAACATTACGCCTGATGAGGCGAGATCCGATCGCACCATGCGCTGAATACCGGCCGAGAGCGCTACGCCGCGATGGTCGTAGCCCTGATGCACACGGTAAGAGATAGCGCGATCGTTAAATAAAGAGGCATACACGTGCTTCACCGCGATGATCACCGCGTCATAGCCCTGCACGTTAAGGAAAGTCTCCTGCTGGCCGGCAAACGAGGCGTCGGGCATATCCTCGGCGGTGGCTGACGATCGCACCGCAAAGGAGGCGTCGGCATCATCAGCAGAGAGTTGTTCGTAGGCGCTACGAATCGCCGCTTCCAGCTCAGGCTGGAATGGCGTATCGACCACCCATTGACGAATCTGTTTACCCGCTTGCGCGAGCTCAGCAACATCATCAACATCCGTTTTATCCAGCAAATCGTAAATACGCTGGTTCAGTCCGCTTTGATCGAGGAACAGATTAAACGCATAAGATGTGGTCGCATAACCGTTTGGCACGGAAACACCCAGCGACGACAAATTCGTAATCATTTCTCCCAGGGAAGCATTCTTGCCTCCCACCCGATCAACATCATGCATGCCAAGCTGGTTGTACCAGAGCACTAGCGACTGTTGGTCTTGATTGGACATTGAGATTATCCTTTTAAATGATGTGAATACACATGGAACATTTTGCTATTCGCTAAAACAGCCTGGCACAACCGATAAATAAAGACTAAGTGTTGAATCGTTAAAGCAGGAAAAGAAAGGCAAAATCGGATTAGTACTTAGAATTAATTGAGTTGCGCAACCGTGCTATTTCACGCCAATTGATTGCTGCAACGATATTTTTCCCTTTTTCAGAGGGTTAGCGATTGATTTTCGTTGCGCAACGGCTTCACACTTTATTTCATGCGCGAAAAGGAAAATGCGCGAAAATAACGCTTTTCAAAACAGCATTTCATCTAATATTGATTATTCGCTGATTTATCTTTGTGAGCACAATAGTGAACAATATGGATATTTCATTTTACTATTAATTAAAATGAAATATTGTCATCAATAATTTAGACATTGATACGCAAGAGGATATTTGCACGATGAACACTGAACGCAGCGTATTTTACATTTCTGATGGCACCGCCATAACCGCCGAAGTACTGGGCCATGCGGTGTTATCTCAGTTCCCGGTGATGGCCCACAGCGTGACGCTGCCGTTTGTTGAGAATGTGCAACGCGCTCAAGCGGTTAAAGCGCAGATTAACGCGCTCTATCAGCAGAGCGGCGTGCGCCCGCTGGTGTTCTTCTCTATTGTGACGCCCGATGTACGCGAAATTATTCTCGAGAGTGAAGGCTTTTGTCAGGACATCGTGCAGGCGCTGGTGGCACCGCTGCAAAGCGAGCTGGGCGTGGCATCAATGCCGGTTGCGCACCGCACACACGGTTTAACCGCCAGTAACCTCGGCAAATATGACGCGCGTATCGCGGCCATCGATTATACCCTCGCGCATGATGACGGCATTTCTTTGCGCGGTTTAGAAGATGCGCAGGTAATTCTGCTCGGCGTGTCTCGCTGCGGGAAAACGCCCACCAGCTTGTATTTAGCGATGCAGTTTGGCGTGCGCGCCGCTAACTATCCGTTTATTGCCGATGATATGGATAACCTGAAACTGCCGCCGGCGCTGCGTGCACATCAGCATAAGCTGTTTGGGTTGACCATCGATCCTGAACGTCTGGCGGCGATTCGCCAGGAACGCGCGGAAAATACCCGTTACGCCTCGCTGCGCCAATGCCGTCTCGAGGTGGGCGAAGTGGAAGCGCTGTTCCGCACCAATCAGATTCGTTATCTCAACAGCACCAATTATTCGGTGGAGGAGATCGCCACCAAAATCCTCGACATCATGGGCCTGAACCGCAACATGTATTAGGTATTGCTTGCGGTCGCCATAAATGGCGTCCCTACAAAAACCGCACAACACATTCGTAGGGTCGCCATTTATGGCGACCTCGTTACTACATTCCTGACCTGTATTTGAATCGTAAAGCCACGCTTCCGTCTAATTTGAAGACCTTTGTTTTTAGCAGGTTGAATTCGCAGGCTATTAGTTTATTGTGACCATCATCACTTCCCGGTATTTCACCGCTGCGAAGAAAAAATTTTTGAGAATCCCAATGAACAAGACTGATGAACTGCGTACCGCGCGCATCGGTAGCCTGTTAACTCCGGCTGCGCTCGCGCATGAACACCCTATTTCGGCAGAGATTGCCGCCAACGTCACGGCTTCCCGTCAACGCATCGCGCGCATTCTGACCGGCGAAGATCCGCGTCTTTTAGTGATTATTGGCCCTTGCTCGCTGCACGATCCTAAAGCGGCGATTGAGTATGCTGAACGTCTGAACGTGCTGCGCGAGCGCCATAAAGATCGTCTGGAAATTGTCATGCGCGCCTATTTTGAAAAACCGCGCACCGTGATTGGCTGGAAAGGCCTGATTTCCGATCCGGATCTGGATGGTAGCTATGATGTCAATCGCGGCATCGCCATCGCGCGCAAACTGCTGCTGGATATCAACGCGCTGGGCATGCCAACCGCCACCGAATTCCTCGATATGGTGATCGGCCAGTTTATTGCCGACCTGATCAGCTGGGGCGCAATTGGCGCGCGAACCACTGAAAGCCAGATCCACCGTGAGATGGCATCGGCGCTCTCCTGCCCGGTCGGTTTCAAGAACGGCACCGACGGCAACGTGCAGATCGCGGTCGATGCGATTCGCGCCGCGCGCGCCAGCCACATGTTCCTGTCACCGGATAAAAACGGTCAGATGACCATTTATCAAACCAGCGGCAATCCGCATGGTCACATGATCCTGCGCGGCGGTCGTCAGCCCAACTATCACGCCGAAGATGTGGCGGCAGCGGCGGCCAATCTGCGCGACTTCAATCTGCCGGAGCAGCTGGTAATCGACTTCAGCCACGGCAACTGCCTGAAGCAGCACGGTCGTCAGCGTGATGTTGCCGATGACGTGACGGCGCAAATTCGTGCCGGATCGCGCGCGGTCGCGGGTGTGATGATCGAGAGTTTCCTGCAGGAAGGGAATCAGAAAGTGGTGAGCGGTGAAGCGCTAACCTACGGCCAGTCGATCACCGATCCCTGCCTCGGCTGGGAAGACAGCGCCGAGGTGCTGGCAAAACTGGCTGCCGCTGTCGACAGCCGTTTTTAACTGACGCTTAGCTGGAACAACTCACTTCCAGCGTTTTGCCCCACTCTGGTGGCCGTTGGCGCAACTCGGCGCTGACGGCCGCATCGCTAAACGGCTGCTGTAACGCGCTATGCAGTTTAGCTAACGCCGTGGTCTCGCCGTTCTCGACCTCTTCAATCACCTGCTGCGCCAGATAGTTGCGCAATACTAGCGCCGGATTGGCCGCCTTCATCACCGCCTGACGCTGCGCATCGCTGGCGTGGTCTTGCAACAGCCGCTGGCGATAATCGCTGTACCAGCGATCAAAAGCGTCACGATCGATAAACTCATCCCGCAACGGCGAACGGCTTTCATCTTGCTGCGTGTCGCTTAGCATGCGGAAGGTCAGCGTGTAATCACTGCGTTCCGCCGTCATCATCGCAAGCAAGCCGGTCAGAAGCGTGTTGTCATTGGCATCCGCCGTCAGCAAGCCGAGTTTGGCACGCATTTTCTCGCCCCAGACGCGCATCAGCTCGTTTTCATAGTGGCCGAGCGCCTGTTTAAGCTGCTCGGTGGTCATTAAGCCCGACAAGGCGTGCGCCAGGCGATTAAGGTTCCACAGGCCAATCATCGGCTGATTTTCGAAGGCGTAGCGGCCCTGATAATCACTGTGATTGCAGATGTAATCCGGCTGATAGTCGTCGAGGAAACCGTACGGACCGTAATCCAGCGTTAAGCCCAGAATCGACATGTTATCGGTGTTCATCACGCCGTGCGCAAAGCCCACGCTTTGCCAATGGGCGATCAGGCTGGCGGTGCGTTTGACGATATCGGTGAACCACAGCAGATAACGGTCCGCTTCCTCTTTTAGCTGCGGCCAGTGATGGCGAATAGCGTAATCCGCCAGCTGGCGCACTTTGTCTTGTTCACCACCGTAATAGAAATGCTCAAAATGGCCGAAACGCAGATGGCTGTCGGCAATGCGCATCAGCATCGCACCGCGTTCCTGGGTTTCGCGCAGCACCGGTTCATCGCCGATGGCGAGCGCCAGCGCGCGCGTGGTGGGAATGCCAAGATGATGCAGCGCTTCGGACGCGAGGAATTCGCGTACGCTGGAGCGGATCACCGCGCGACCGTCGCCCATGCGCGAATACGGGGTCAAACCGGCGCCTTTTAAGTGCCAGTCGAGCTTACGCCCATTCGTCAGCTGCTGTTCACCCAGCAGAATGCCGCGCCCATCGCCCAGTTGTCCCGCCCAGACGCCAAACTGGTGGCCGCTATACACCTGCGCCAGCGGCGACATGCCGGGCAACAGTTCGCGCCCTGACCACACGCCATGCCCGTTGCCGGCGAACAGTGCATCGTCTAAACCCATCTCTTGTGCCAGCGGCGCATTGTGATAAAACAGCCGTCCACCTGCCAATGGCGTTGGGTCCAGCGCGGTGTAGAATCCGGCTAATTCTTGCTGCCAGCTATTGGTAAATTGCATCGACACTCCGGAAGGTGCGCTTAACGAAGGCACCCGCATTGAGTTTTAAGATAACCAGGATTGTAACGCCGACGCGGCGCGGAAGACAGGCGAAAGGATTACTGCTGCGAAGGCGTGTGTAAATTCAGATCGGAATAGATGAGATCGCTAAGACGTTCAGCTTTAACCACCGGGAACAAACTGCCCTGCAGCTGCGCACCACTCAACGTGCTCATCTTTTCCATCATTTGGTTATCGTCAATACCACAAATAATGATCTGCTCCGCAAAATCAGAAAAATTATTGATAACCGTCTGAATAAAAGGCGTAAACGAGGCACGTTTTGCCAGGTTCTGAATAAAGACTTTATCCAGTTTTAACACGCTAAACAGATTATCGTAGACCGCTGTTGCCGGTGCTTTTCCTGCACCAAATTGTGAAAGCGATAAACGAAATTCACTTTGTAATGCGGCGAGCAAAGGATGGGATTTACCCAAAGATAATTGCGGAAACGTTTCGCTGATATCCAAAACAATAAAAGGAATTTGTCGGAATTTCCTTAACAGAAATTCGCTGGCCAAAAGTGTATTGGCCATGGAATCATCGATACGTACCAACGCGGTAATTTGATTAACCTCAAAAAAGTCGCGGTACTTTTCCAGCAATGAAAGCTGGCTTTGCAGCAAACGTAATTGCTGCGCATCGTCCAATTGTGGCAATAACAAATCCTGCGGCAGCGTAATAGGTGCGCTGTCGTGGACAAATTGCGTCACCAGCTCGACCGCAGTCAGCTGGCCCGCCAGAGAGTAAACTGGATAAAACCAGGTTTCCGACTGATAGTCGGCAGACAAATGGACTTTCATTTTTCAAGCCAGAAGCAATGGCAATTGGCGCATCGTATATCAACGAATACCACCAGGCAATAGGACCAAACGTTTGAAGAGGTGCCGTTTTAGGTCTTATTACGCCGATTTAAGCCGCAAATAATACTTAAGCCAAATAAGCCGGGGTTAATATCCATACCAATTAAATAAATTTAGCTTTATTAATAGTATTAAATCGATGGCGGGTAAAGTGCCATTCTAAATGATAGTTAAATATCGGCACGATTCGGAATTAATTCAGGGTGAGATAACCTTTCTTTTTCCGCGTCTTTATTAAGCGATATAAGCACTATTTAGATGCGACGCGCCTGCCAAAATACTTTGCGCCAGTAAACGTTATCCAGCGAAGAGCGGATCACACCTTGGCTGGTCGAGGCGTGAATAAAGGTGTTGTCGGTATCGTAAATACCCACGTGTAAACCGTTTTCTCCACTGCCGGTTTTGAAGAACACCAGATCGCCAGGCAGCAGATCGCCTTTGTCGATGCGCGTACCAATGTCGGTTTGGTCAATGGTCGAGCGCGGCAATTGCATCTCAAATTTATCGCGGAAGGTCAGGTAGACGAAGCCGGAACAGTCCACGCCACCGCGGCTTAACCCGCCGTAGCGATACGGCGTTCCGCGCCAGCGGCTCAGCTGATCGTTAAGTTGGGCAATCACGGTGATGGAATCAGACAGGCGACCGTTAGGCGGCGGTGCATGATGGCTACAGCCCGCCAGCAAAAGTGCCAAAATCAAAATTGTCAGCCGCATCAGCCTTTTCCTCTCTCCCTCGTCCGGCTGACACTTTAGCGGCAAAGCGCCACGGCACGCAATCCTCTGTCAGGGAATAAGCAACAGCGGGCCTTGTGCAGTATCGATTTGTTCAAACGGGGTTTGGTAAAGCGGCGCTAATTGCGCAGCGGTCAGCACCTCGCGGGCGCGGCCCTGATGTACCACCGAGCCTTGATGCATTAGCCACACGCGATCGGCGTGACGCAGGCTGTGATTGAGGTCGTGCCCGCTGGCAACAATTGCCAGGCCGCTACGGCACAGTTCGGCCAGCAACTTATCAACTACGCGCTGTTGCGCCACGTCGAGAGCGCTCATCGGCTCATCCAGCAGCAGCAGTTTGCCGCGAGGATTGATCGCCGGATGTACCTGTAACACCACGGCAGCCAGCCGCACACGTTGCCATTCACCGCCAGAAAGCTGCGTCAGGCTGCGCGTCAGCTTATCCTGCAGAGCTAATTGCGCAAGCACGTGCTGTAAGACGCAGTCCGTTTCTGCCGTTTGGGCGGAGATATGCATGCGTAAGTAATGCCACACCGGCATTGGTCCCGGCGCCATCTGCTGCTGCGGCAGCCAGCCGCGCAACTGAGCCAATGCCGCACCGTTTAACGTGGACAGCGGCGCGCCATCCAGCAGAATCCGGCCCTGACTCGGCAACAAACCGGACAGCACGTTGAGCAAGGTACTTTTGCCCGCACCGTTCGGCCCCACCAGATGTACTAACTCACCGGCGTTAACGCTAAGTTCAACGGGAGCCAGCCGCCCTGCGACGCTGACTCCCTGACACTGCAATAGCATTTACTCGGCCAGCGCCTGCTCTACACTTTTCAGGATGATGGGATCGTCCGGCGTCATATCCGGTGAGAAGCGCGCAATCACTTTGCCCTGCTTATTAATGAGGAACTTCTCGAAGTTCCACAGGATATCGCCTGGCGCTTTCGGCGCGCGGCCTTTGCTCTCCATGCGCTCAAGGAAACCGCTGCCTTCCGGGCGTTGCGCCACTGGCTGCGCCGCCGTCAGCTGCGCATAGAGCGGATGACGATGCTCGCCGTTGACGTCAGTTTTATCGAACATCGGGAAAGTCACGCCGTAGGTGGTGCTGCAGAAGGTTTTGATCTCTTCGTTGCTGCCCGGCTCTTGCTCGAGGAACTGATTGCACGGGAAGCCCAGCACGCTGAAGTTCTTATCCTGCCAGGCTTTCTGCAGCGATTCTAACTGCTCGTACTGCGCCGTCAGGCCGCATTTGGATGCCACGTTCACCACCAGCAGCACCTTGCCTTCATAGGCGGCCAGCGAAGTTTTTTCACCGTCCAGCGTCACCAGTTCTGTTTGATAAATGCTCATAGTCGATTCCTGTTGTTGATAACACGTTGCCAGCCAAAGCTAGCGCGAAGACTTCACTAATAACACGATAAACAGCGGCGCGCCGAGCGTGGCGGTTACCACGCCAATCGGCAGTTCGGCGGAGGTTAACACCAGCCGCGCAATAATATCCGCGCCCAGCAGCACTGCGGCACCGGCTAATGCCGCCGCAGGCAACAAATAACGATGATCGCTGAAACCGCTGAGACGCAACAAATGCGGGATCACCAGACCGACAAAGCCGATTGCCCCCGCCATCGCCACGCTCACGCCCACCAGCCAGCCCATCGCCAGCACCAGCAGGTTGCGCCACAGCAGCAGCGGTAATCCGAGCTGACGCGCCGAGGTTTCGCCCAGCGCCAGCAAATTCAGCGTGCGCGCGGTAGCGATCAGCAGCAGCGTAACCGGCAGCAGCGCCAGCATCATCCAGCCATAGCGCCAGTCGATGCCGCTAAAACCGCCCATCATCCAGTACATCAGCTGGCGCAGATCGAGGCTGGTGCTAAAGTACACCGCCCACGTCATGATGGCGCTACAGATAATGCCGAGCGCCACGCCGGTCAACAGTAAGCGGCTTACCGACAGTTGTTTGTGGGCGAAGTGCAGCAGAATCAGGGTGATCAGCAGTGCACCGGCCATTGCCGCCAGCGCTAAGCTCCATAACGAACCGTTGCCAAGCATCACGCCCAATACCAGACCAATTCCTGCCCCATTCGACACACCCAATAAGCCGGGTTCCGCAAGCGGATTATTGAACAGTGCCTGCATCACCACGCCGCACACTGCCAGCGCCGCACCCACCAGCAACACCGCCAGCGTACGCGGCATGCGCAGCTGCCAGACGAACAGATCGCCTTGCGCCGAAAACCATTGTGTTGGGGAGATCCAGCTGTCACCGGCCGACAGGCTAAGCCCAATGAGCAGCAACAGCAGCGCACTGAGTGTGATGAGCCAGCGCTGGCTGCGGCGGTTTGCCTGAGAAGCAAGCTGATCCAGCAGAGTCATAGATAAGATTGGCTGAGAAAACAGAGATTTGATTGTAGTGGGATTACAGCAAAAAGAAAGCGGCGCTGTGGAGGCGCCGCTGGAGAAGCATTACTGATGCGGGGGAAGCGGCTGACCGTGATTATCACGCTTCTGCTGATTATCATGCTGGTCGTGATGCTGCGGTTGCGGCTGTCGCTGTGGCTGACGTTTGTCATCCCGATGCAGCCCATTGCCCGGATGCTGCGCCTGCCAGCCGTTACCGTTCCAGTAACCGTGCGGACCTTTGGTGCCAATGCGCTGATTATGGTGCTGTTTCCACCACGTTGGTGCACGCCAGTCGTAGCCATCCCAATAGTAGCCACGCTTATCCTGATCGCCGATATGCACCGAAACGCCCGGCGTGTTGATGTTGACGGAAACATTGGCGCTAGCCAGCAGCGGCATGCCTAACAGGATGCTTAATAAAAATGCTGTCTTTTTCATTATTCAAACCATTTGCTATGTGATGGCGCTGTTATAGCAAAAGTGTTGACGCTGTCACTATCGGTGAGGACCGATTTTCGCCCTATTTTCCGGATACTTACGAAATCCTTACAGCGTGGATAAATCATGTAGAACGACCAAATTTAAGGCAAAAAAAAGGCCGCTAGGCGGCCTTTTTGTCGTACTGAAATTAGTCAGCATCCTTGGGTGTCGCGTTCTCGACGCGACTTTTCAACTTCTGTCCCGGACGGAATGTCACCACTCGGCGCGCGGTGATAGGAAT
>NZ_DALYOQ010000008.1:93871-97667 GCF_031974595.1 Pantoea sp. CTOTU46764
CGTCTTCGGGTTACGGCCCGGACGCTGGTTTTTGTCACGCAGATCAAAATTACCAAATCCGGACAGTTTTACCTGTTCTCCGTTTTCCAACGCGCGGCGAACCTCTTCAAAAAAAAGTTCTACCAACTCTTTGGCATCGCGTTTGCTCAACCCGAGTTTTTCAAACAGGTACTCTGACATTTCAGCTTTTGTAAGCGCCATAGGTTCAATCCCTCAAGGTTGCCTGGAATCGCTCTTTTAATGCCGCAACGCATTTTGCAACGGTCGCGGCAATCTCCTCTTCTTCGAGTGTCCGGCTGGTATCCTGCAAAATCAGGCTAATCGCAAGGCTCTTTTCACCCTCGTTCACGCCCTTACCACGGTACACGTCAAACAAGTTTACGCCAACTACCTGATTTACGCCAACTTTCTTACACTCCGCAATGATATCTGCTGCAGGCACGTTTTCAGCCACGACAACGGCGATATCACGACGGTTTGCCGGGAAGCGGGAAATCTCGCGCGCATCAGGCAGGACGCGGTCTGCGACCTTATTCCAAAGCAGTTCAAACACTAAGGTGCGCCCGTTAAGATCCAGCTTACGTTCCAGCTCTGGATGAACCACCCCGATAAATCCGATTCGTTCGCCGCGTAAATAAATTGCGGCGCTTTGTCCTGGATGCAATGCCGGATTGGCTTCCGCACGGAAGGAAATCTCATCAAGTTTACCGGTCAAATCCAGCAGCGATTCTAAATCGCCTTTCAAATCATAGAAGTCAACCGTCTGACGCGCCAGATCCCAATGCTCTTCATAGCGATTACCGCTTAAAACGCCGGCCAGCATAAGATCCTGGCGGATACCCAGATCGGCCTGTGTATCAGGAACAAAGCGCAAACCGCTCTCAAACAGGCGTACGCGGCCCTGCTGACGGTTTTGGTTGTACACCACCGCACCCAGTAAACCGGTCCAGAGCGACAGGCGCATGGCCGACATATCGCTGGAGATCGGGCTTGGCAAAATCAGCGCCTCTTCGCCCGGATGCAGCAACTGCTGCATTTTTGGATCGACGAAGCTGTACGTAATCGCTTCCTGATAGCCCTTATCCACCAGCAGATTTTTCGCACGCTTCAGCGACAGATCGGCTTCACGATGTTGCGTCATGATCAGGCTGGCTTTCACCGGCACATCAGGAATATTGTTGTAGCCGTAAACGCGCGCCACTTCTTCGACCAGATCTTCTTCGATGGCCATATCGAAACGCCAGCTTGGCGCCACGGCTTGCCACTCGCCTGCACCGACCGTCACTTCACAACCGAGACGCGTCAGGATGTCAGTAACCTGATCGTCAGCAATCACGTGACCAATCAGGCGATCAAGCTTTTCACGGCGCAACGTGATGGTGGCGCGTGGCGGCAGCGCGCTCGCGTCAGTTTGATCGATGACCGGGCCCGCTTCGCCGCCACAGATGTCGAGCAGCAGCTGCGTCGCGCGTTCAATCGCTTTGTGCTGCAGCGCCGGATCGACGCCACGCTCATAACGATGTGATGCGTCAGTATGCAAGCCTTGACGGCGTGCGCGGCCGGTAATCGCCAGCGGATCAAAGTAGGCGCATTCGAACAGCACGTTCTGCGTCTCTTCATTCACACCTGAATGCTCGCCACCAAAGATGCCGCCCATCGCCAGCGCTTTCTGGTGATCGGCGATCACCAGCGTGTCGCTGCTGAGTTTAGCTTCGGTACCATCCAGCAGCGTCAGGGCTTCGCCCTCTTCTGCCATACGCACCACGATGCCGCCGTCGATACGGTCGAGATCAAAGGCGTGCATCGGCTGGCCAAGCTCCAGCAGCACAAAGTTGGTGATATCCACCACCGGATCGATTGAACGAATACCGCAGCGACGCAGCTTTTCTCGCATCCACAATGGTGTAGCGGCTTTGACGTTAATACCTTTCACCACGCGGCCCAGATAGCGCGGGCACGCGGCGGTGGCATCGACGCGAATCGGGAAAGTGTCGGTGATGGTGGCTTTTACCGGCTCAATGGCAGGCGCCGTCAGCGGCAAACCGTTCAGTACCGCTACATCACGCGCAACCCCGATGATGCCCAGGCAATCGGCGCGGTTTGGCGTGACGCTGATTTCAATGGTGTTGTCATCCAGCTGCAGATAGCTGCGGATGTCGGTACCAATGGGCGCATCGGCTGGCAGCTCGATAATGCCACTGTGATCGTCGGAAATACCCAGCTCAGAGAAGGAGCACAGCATGCCTTCAGAGGGTTCGCCACGCAGTTTTGCCGCTTTGATTTTGAAATCGCCCGGTAGCACAGCGCCAACGGTCGCCACTGCGACTTTCAGGCCCTGACGGCAGTTTGGCGCGCCGCAGACGATGTCCAACAGACGATCGCTACCGACGTTGATTTTGGTGACGCGCAGTTTGTCGGCGTTTGGATGCTGGCCGCACTCAACCACTTCACCTACTACAACACCGTTGAAAGCGCCGGCAACCGGATCTACACCGTCTACTTCAAGGCCGGCCATGGTGATTTGCTCAGACAGCGCAGCGCTGTCAAGGGCTGGATTTACCCATTCGCGTAACCAGAGTTCACTGAATTTCATTGGATAACCTGCCCTTATTTAAATTGTTTGAGGAAACGTAAATCATTTTCGAAGAAGGCGCGCAGATCGGTCACGCCGTAGCGCAGCATGGTGAGACGCTCCATGCCCATGCCAAACGCAAAGCCTGAATAAATTTCCGGATCGATGCCAACATTGCGCAATACGTTCGGGTGCACCATGCCGCAACCCAGCACTTCCAGCCACTTGCCGTTTTTACCCATCACATCCACTTCTGCGGACGGTTCGGTGAACGGGAAGTAAGAAGGACGGAAGCGAATTTGCAGATTCTCTTCGAAGAAGTTGTTCAGGAAATCGTGCAGCGTGCCTTTCAGATTGGTAAAGCTGATGTCCTTATCGACAATTAAACCTTCCATCTGATGGAACATCGGCGTGTGCGTCTGATCGTAGTCGTTACGATAAACACGGCCTGGCGCGATGATGCGGATCGGCGGCTGCTGGTTTTTCATGGTGCGAATCTGCACGCCTGAGGTTTGGGTGCGCAGCAAACGCGTGGCATCGAACCAGAAGGTGTCGTGATCGGCACGTGCCGGGTGATGGCCCGGAATGTTTAGCGCATCGAAGTTGTGGTAATCGTCTTCAATTTCCGGACCTGTCACTACCGCGAAACCCAGTTCGCCGAAGAAGGTTTCGATACGGTCGATAGTGCGGGTCACCGGATGCAAGCCGCCATTCTCAACGCGGCGACCAGGCAGCGACACGTCGATGGTTTCCGCAGCCAGACGCGCATTCAGCTCGGCGTTTTCCAGCGTATCTTTGCGCGCGGTAAGGCGATCCTGCACTTGCTGTTTAGCATCGTTGATGACCGCACCCGCTGCCGGGCGCTCTTCTGCTGGCAGTTCACGCAGGGTGGTCATTTGCAGCGTCAGATGCCCTTTCTTACCCAGAAATTCGACGCGCACGGCGTCCAGAGCAGCGATATCCGCCGCCTCGTCGATGGCGGCCGTGGCACGAGCCACCAGGTCTGCGAGTTGGGACATGATTTCCTCTTCTTCCAGCCGGGCTGGTCAGTTTTCGTTGGGATCAGCTGATCCGATTAAGTGTCGCCAGAAACAAAAAAGCCTCCACGAGGGAGGCTTTTAGCGCGATTTTTCGTTTCTTCTCTTATGCGCAAAAGCCCCCGAATGTCAGGCGCTAAAGTAAAAAAAGAAACGGAAAATAGCAGCATTCATGCTTGCGGTTACC
>NZ_DALYOQ010000009.1:0-96287 GCF_031974595.1 Pantoea sp. CTOTU46764
ACTGGAGGATCGTTCAACCGATCATTTCGGGCTTAACTGATCGGCATTACGCCATAAATGGCGACCCTACGCCGCTTATTGAAACACGCTGTTATCGGTAATTGCCTGCACATCGACTTTGTTTGGCAGGATATTCAGCTCGCTGAACAAGTCCGACACCTTCTGCACCTTCGCCACATCATCTGGCGTCACGCCACGCACGCCGTGGGAAATACGCGCAGTAATCTGCTGCGCGTCCGCCGGTTGCAGGCGCGTTAACTGCGCATAAACCTCGTTATACTGCTGCGGATGCGCCAGCGCCCATTCACGCGCTTTGGCCAAACGATGAGTGAAATCCGCAATCGCCGCGCGCTTGGCGGGATCGTCGAGCGCGCTTTGCGTGGCGGTGACAAACGACAGCGCGGTCGTCAACCCTTTGCCGTCACGCAGCAGACGCGCGCCATGCTTTTCCGCAATGCCTAAATAGGGATCGAAGGTCGCCCACGCGGCAATCTGCCCGGAGTTGAATGCGGCGCTGGCGTCGGTTGGCAACACAAAACGCACCGGCACCGTATCACGCGGCACTTTCGCCTCTTCCAGCGCCTCATACAGCAAGTGCTGCGAAATACTGCCGCGCGCCGACGAGACGACGACCTGCTTGCCGGCCAGATCCTTCACGCTTTGGATCGGCGAGTCAGCGGGCACAATCAGCCCATTCGAGCCGGCATCTCCCACATTGGTAGCGATAATCTTCAGCGGTACGCCACCCGACGCCGCCATCAGTACCGGCAAATCACCCGCGTACGAGGTGTCCACCGCACCGGCACGCTGCGCTTCAAACAGCGGTGCCGCTCCCTGGAAATTCGCCCAGCGATATTGATAAGGCGCGTCTTTCATTACATCTGCCGCTTCGATCAGCGAACGCAGATTGCGCGCCTGATCGCCCAGCACCAGCGTAACTTTACTCAAATCAGGCGCCGCCTGACTGCCAAACGCCGCGCACAGCAGCAGCGCAGAAACTACCGGTTTCAGCCATTTCATTGGGAGATTCTCAAAGTGCGTTGCGGTTGAGCTGACGGATGTAAGCATCCCAGTGCAGCTGATATTTGCGCTGGCGAATGCTGTTATCAAACGCCTGCGCGGCTTTCTCGGCAACGGCATCTGGCAGGATGATCAGATCCGCGCCGCCCGATTGTGCCGCCAGCTGGGCCTGGCAGGCGCGCTCGAGGTAATAGAGGTTGTAGAAGGCTTCTTCGATGCTGCCGCCGCTGGTTAACAGACCGTGATTGCGCAGAATCAGCGCGTTGAGATCGCCAAGATCGGCAACGATACGCTGCTGCTCGTCGAGATCCAGCGCGATACCTTCGTAATCGTGATAACCGAGGCGATTATGGAAACGGGTGCTGTGTTGCGAAATCATCAGCAGGCCGTTTCGCTGCGCCGAGACGCCAATGCCTGCGGCGGTATGAGTGTGCAACACGGCGTGCGCATCGGGACGTGCGCGGTGAATCGCACTGTGAATAACAAAACCAGCGAGGTTAATTCCCAGCCCGGTTGGGTCGTCAATAATATTGCCGTCGATGTCGATTTTCACCAGCGTTTCCGCCTGAATTTCATCGAAGGTTTGACCGAAAGCGTTGATAAGGAAATGCGGCTGATGGCCCGGTACGCGCAGGGAAAAATGGGTGTAAATATGGTCGGTCCAGCGCAGCTTCGCCGCCAGATGGTAAGCCTGTGCTAGCTTGGTGCGCGCCTGCCATTCGCCTTCGCTGATGCGCTGCCGTAACGATGTCACATCCAGGGTTTCAGTGCTCATTTCCACTCCTCATTTCAGGTCAATGTGCTTACCTAACATCGTGGCATAGCGTTTTTGCCGCTGGGAAATGCCAATAACGGCAAAACATTGTCAGTAAACGCAAAGTGAGATTGATCATTGACCTGTATCAGACCGGTTTATTCTTAAATCGCTACCCTACACAGCCCTGTGAAAATGGTATGCTGCTGACGCCGCAACCGCAGCTTATGCGCGGCGTAAACCCACCGAGGATTGTCTGGTGCCACTGAAAAAACGACATCACGATTTTGGCTGGCTCTTAATCGTCTGCGCCGGGTTGTTACCCTTGGTGCTCGGCATCCTTTGTACCGCCATCGAAGCGCGCCACACCGTCCACCAACAGCAGATTTCCACCGCCAATACCTTGCTCACTCAGGCTGAAAAGATGAGTGATAACGCATGGGATATGATCACTGAGCTACGTCAGTATCACTATCAACCTTGCGCAAAAATCGAAGATCAGCTGCAGCGCGCCGGCACGCTCAATCCCTATTTCCGATCCATTGGTATGCTGAAAGGCGGCGACATCAGCTGCTCGTCCGCCTTTGGCCTGCAACACGGCACATTAACTGAAATGATGCTGCAGCCGCCGCCGATTACCGGCAAAGCCTGGTGGAGCATCTCGGTGCGCGGCACCTACGGCGTACTGAATCGTCCCGCCGTGGTGTTTGTGCGCGAGCTCCCCGATACCAGCGGTTTTTGGGCGGTCATCGATGGCCAATATTTGATGGACTTTATGAACGCTATCGGCGGATCGCGTGGCTACCACATGAGCCTGCAATTTAGCGGCGGCGCGGTGATTGCCAGCGGACCGACTGACACGCGGCCTATGCTGTACATGAATAGTGAATCTTTTCAGGCCGACTCCAGCCGCTATCCCATCACCGTGAGTGTGACGGTTCCGGCTTCTGAGTTGCTGAAAGCCTGGCGTCAGGCACTGTTCATCTTCCTGCCGATGGCGGCGATTTTTTCGATTCTGCTGATGATTCTCACCGCTAACTGGCTGCGTCGCCGTATCTCCTGGCACGATGAGATTGGCCGCGCCATCCGCGCTCGCCAGTTCTCGGTGCACTATCAACCGGTTTACAGCAATACATTACAAGCCTGCGCCGGTGCCGAAGCCTTGCTGCGCTGGCAGCGGCCAAACGGCGACATGATTCGCCCGGATATCTTTATCAGCGCCGCTGAAGCCGAAGGCATGATTGTGCCGCTGACCCAGCATCTGCTGGAGCTGATGGCCGAAGATATTCAGAGCTGGCAGGTCGAACCCGGTTTCCACATCGGGCTGAATCTGGCGGCGGAACATCTGCAACATGCCGATTTCGTGGCAGATATCGAGCTGTTTGCTGAGCGCATCAAAGATAAACAGCTGTGTATCACGCTTGAGCTGACCGAACGTAGCCTGATTGAAGATGGTGAAATGGTGGCGCGTAAGCTGCGTCATTTGCGCGCGCAGGGCATGAAAGTCGCAATTGATGATTTCGGCACCGGCCACTGCTCGCTGACCTATCTGCTCACCTTCCCGCTGGATTATCTGAAAATCGATCGCGGCTTTATTAACGCCATCGAAGGCCTCGACGTCGAAACCCCGGTACTGGATGCGATTATTAATCTGTCTCACAAGCTGGAACTGGATGTACTCGGCGAAGGCGTAGAGACCGCAACGCAATTTGAGTACTTACGGCAGCGTGGTGTGATATTTATTCAGGGCTACTATTATGCCCGTCCGCTGGATAATGACCGGCTGCGTGCCTGGCTCAGCGAGCAAGGGCACAAGCCACTTCTCGCTGAGGAACATCATGAGCCTGAACTGCATCATTCTTGATGATTACCAGAACATCGCCCAGTCGCTTGCCGATTGGGCGTCTCTCGCCCCGCTGGTTAACACCACTTCCCTGACTGAACATGTCGCCGACCAGGATCAACTGGTTCAGCACATCGTTCACGCCGACATTCTGGTGGTGATGCGTGAACGCACGCCGCTCAGCGCCGAGCTGATTGGCCGTTTGCCTAATCTGAAAATGGTGGTCACTTCCGGCATGCGTAATGCCTCTATTGATTTAGATGCCTGCGCAGAACGCTATATCGCGGTGTGTGGCACCGCCAGCAGCAGCGCGGCACCGCTGGAACTGACGTGGGGATTGCTGCTTGGGCTGGCGCGCCATATCGTGCCTGAGAATCTGGCCCTGCGCAGCAACGGCGCGTGGCAGCACACCTTAGGCATGAGTCTGCAGGGCAAAACGCTGGGATTGCTCGGACTGGGTAAAATTGGCGGCGAGATGGCAAAAGTGGCGCAGGCATTTGGCATGCGCGTGTGTGCGTGGAGCCAGAATTTAACCGCTGAACGCGCCGCCGAGTGTGGCGTTGAGCGCTCGCCTTCGCTGGAAGCGCTGCTCAACAGCAGCGATGTGGTGTCGATTCATCTGGTGTTAAGCGAGCGCTCACGCCATTTGGTCGATGCGGCGGCGCTGGCGCAGATGAAGCCTGGCGCGCTACTGATTAATACCTCGCGAGCCGGGATTGTTGATCAACAGGCGATGATCGCTGCGCTGCAATCAGGCCAGCTAGCCGGTGCGGGGTTGGATGTGTTTGAACAGGAGCCGCTTCCTGCGGATCATCCGTTGCGTCTGCTGCCGAATGTGCTGGCGACGCCGCATCTCGGCTATGTTGCCGACAGCAATTACCGCACCTACTTTACGCAGGCGGTGGAAGATATTCAGGGATGGTTGACCGGTGCGCCGCTGCGCTCGTTACTCTAAACGGCCTGCGCGACGTTTTTCAGCAATACGCAGCGCGACTTCGAGGCTATCTTCCGCCAGCGCGCCATTCGGCAAATCGCGCTGGGCGTTAAGACGTTGATTAATGCGCTCCAGCGTCGGCGTTAACTGGCCCACTAATTGCTGATATTCATCAAGCTGCGTGATGGGTTGGCTACGTGCGATGCTGGTTTGTGTCAGCCGTTGCAGCTGACGAAAACTCTCCATCGCCTGGCTGGAGAGTAATCCGGCCTGACGCCAGCTTTTCAGGCGTTGCAGTAGTTCATCGGGTTGTTGCGCCAATAATGCCAGCTGCGCATCGGCTCGCTCGCCACAGTTAGTCCACTCAATCGAGGTACTGGAAACGGCAGCCGTACGCGGTGCCGCAGGCACAAGATTGATAAGATTCCTTGCTACACTGTCGATCATCGACAGCCAGGGATTCTTAAAAGACTGGGTGTTTTTCCTCGACATGAACACTCCACCAAAGCACGGCGGCAGAGTATTACTGAATGCTTACAAACTGGCAAGCGGTGCTCACCGCCTCACTTAATGATAAGTTTTTCTTATTTATTTGCGCAGCAATCAGGTATGGCAATAAAGCCGCGGCATGCCAGAATAATTGATTATTTGATCGCCGTTCGGGAGTTGATACATCTGATAATAATCATTGTGTGACTCTCGCGCAGAGGTGAAAAGTATCTGCACTGCAAGTGCCTCGGGCACCGTGTCATCAGCCATTACCTGCACTTTACGGGTATTCACCAACATGAAATCCCCCTGACGATGCCAGCTGCTGACAGAAACGCGGTTCAGCCGATATTGGCGATCTTGCACTATGACCGTTCCCATCAGCATTGATGAACCACTACCATCCGCTTTAAAACGAGTATGCATAACAGCATTAATCATACCCGATGGTTTTCCTTGATTATCAATGCGATATGGGACTTCACACCATTCTGGCACAGGTTCAACTGGACGAACCAATAGCACCAACGCCCAGGGAAGGATGAATGCAACAATAACAGCCAAACTCAGCAATGGTTTACGCATCCGGAAGCTCCTGAACAAACACCATCCACGATATGCACTCATTATCCTTTTGCGCGATCGGTCTGGCGCAGAGAAAAGCGCTGGTATGAACCCGGGTGCGGCTCTGATTAATATAGAGTAAGGGCGTCGTCACGCCATTCGCTAGATGAGGCTTTAACTCTTTGAAACGTTGCAGAGCATCTCTAACGATAAAAGAGTTCGCGGAAAGGCCTTCAGCGATAAAGATCTGCGTTTGCGCCTCCTGACCATAAAATTTGTATTGCGTGCCTGCATGCTTGGTTGGAGCAAACTCCTGGCGTGCCACCAGCGCCAGCACCGCATTGATCAGTAATACTGCCAACACTATTCCGCGTAACAGCCATGATTTTTTCTTCACGGCGACCGCTTTTTTAACAGGTTCAGGCTGCGGCGTGACCGGCTTTTCAACTTCAGCCGCAGGCGCTGCAACATCACTGCAGGATTCCACATCCACCTGTTCTGCCAGCACACAGCCAATCAGCGGCACCTGATGAATGACGGCGCCCGGCGCATGAGCCTGCTGCGCAAGACGGTTAATCTCGGTAATTGAATAGGTTAGCCGATCGGCAAAGGGAGTATCTGAGGGTTCGCGCTGAAACAGGACATGCAGCGCCTGATTGCGTACCAGTTTTCCTTGTGCATTTAACACGCGACGTAACACCGCACTTTGCAGTGGACTTAGCGCCACGCGTTGTGCAGGAGAATTGAGCGGATAAAACACCTGTTGATCGGCATCAAAACAGAGACTTTTGGCAAATAAAACAAAGCGCGCCATATGTAACCTGATTTCCAAAAAAACAACTTACGCAAGTATATGTAGTTTCAACAAAGGGCGCACGTTTACCACTGATTGATACGTGATTTAATCCCTTTTTTAGGCGCGTTTACGCCACAGCATTAGCTAAAAAATAGCCAGTTAATGGGGGAAACATGACAAATATCACACTAAATCGGTATACTCTGTCGCGGTAGGCAATCATTACCCCCCTAATAATTGCCCGGCAGGCTAGGGAAAAACGTTATTTCCCGGCTATGCTTTAATTTTCTCAACGCCGCGGACTGTTGGCATTTATTGAGTCCGCAGCGTTGAGAATTTTTCGAATTCCAATACAGGGTATCTGCATGAAACTACGTAGGAAGCGTGTAAAACCTATCGGGATTGATGATGTCACGATTATCGATGACTCCCGTTTACGTAAAGCCATTACCGCAGCCTCGCTGGGCAACGCGATGGAATGGTTTGATTTTGGTGTTTATGGCTTTGTGGCTTATGCGCTGGGTAAGGTGTTCTTCCCGGATGCTTCACCAAGTGTACAGATGATTGCTGCACTGGGTACGTTCTCAGTTCCGTTCCTGATTCGTCCACTCGGTGGTTTGTTCTTCGGCATGTTGGGCGACAAATATGGTCGCCAGAAAATTCTCTCTATCACCATTGTCATCATGTCGATCAGTACCTTCTGTATTGGCTTGATACCCTCTTATGCCTCCATTGGCATCTGGGCACCGATCCTGCTGCTGCTGGCAAAAATGGCGCAGGGCTTCTCGGTCGGCGGTGAATATACTGGCGCATCGATCTTCGTCGCCGAGTATTCGCCTGACCGTAAGCGCGGCTTTATGGGCAGCTGGCTCGACTTCGGTTCGATTGCGGGCTTCGTGCTGGGTGCGGGCGTTGTAGTCCTGATCTCCACCATCATCGGTGAAGAGAAGTTCCTTGAGTGGGGCTGGCGCATTCCGTTCTTCATCGCGCTGCCGCTGGGCATTATTGGCTTGTATCTGCGTCATGCGCTGGAAGAAACGCCGGCGTTCCAGCAGCACGTTGATAAACTGGAACAGGGCGACCGTGAAGGTCTGCGCGATGGCCCGAAAGTGTCGTTTAAAGAGATCGCGACCAAACACTGGAAAAGCCTGTTGGCCTGTATTGGTCTGGTGATTGCCACCAACGTGACCTACTACATGCTACTGACCTACATGCCGAGTTATCTGTCGCATAATCTGCACTACTCGGAAGATCACGGCGTGTTGATTATTATCGCCATCATGATGGGTATGCTGTTTGTGCAGCCAGTGATGGGCATGCTAAGTGACCGCTTTGGCCGTCGTCCGTTTGTCATCATCGGCAGTATCGCACTGTTTGCCTTCGCGATTCCGGCCTTCATGTTGATTAACAGCGGCGTGCTGGGTCTGATTTTTGCCGGTCTGTTGCTGATGGCCGTGATCTTAAACGCCTTTACCGGTGTAATGGCATCATCGCTACCTGCGATGTTCCCCACCCACATTCGCTACAGCGCATTGGCAAGTGCCTTCAATATTTCGGTGCTGATTGCCGGTTTAACACCGACATTCGCCGCTTATTTAGTGGAAGCCACCAACAATCTGTACATGCCGGCTTACTACCTGATGGTTGTCGCGGTGATTGGTTTGATTACCGGTATCTACATGAAAGAGACCGCCAACAAGCCGCTGCGCGGTGCCACGCCAGCCGCGTCGGACATGGATGAAGCACGTGAAATCCTGCAGGAGCATCACGACAACATCGAGCAGAAAATCGAAGATATTGATGACGAGATCGCCAAGCTTGAGGCGAAACGTAAAAACCTGGTGCAGCAGCATCCGGACATCAACGAGTAATCTTCCCCACTCCCGCCGCCCGGCGGGAGTTTTCGTTTCCGCACACAATCCTTCATGCTCAGTGCCGAAAAGGGGTAAACTATTGCCACTTTTTTAACCTGCATAAGTTGTAGAGCATGTCTGAATTTAATCTGATCCAGCGCCCAAGAAGGCTGCGTAAAAGCGCGTCAATGCGCGAAATGTTCCAGGAATCTAACCTCAGCATCAACGATCTGGCGCTGCCTATCTTCGTTGAAGAAGGCGTGGACGATTACGTGCCGATAAATGCCATGCCGGGCGTGATGCGTATTCCCGAGAAACGTTTGGCGTATGAGATCGAACGTATCGCCAAAGCGGGTATCCGTTCAGTGATGACCTTCGGCATTTCCCATCACACCGATGCCGCCGGCAGCGATGCCTGGAACGAAAACGGTTTGGTGGCCCGTATGTCGCGTATCTGCAAAGATACCGTGCCAGAAATGATCGTGATGTCTGATACCTGTTTCTGCGAATACACCAGCCACGGCCATTGCGGCGTACTGTGCGATCACGGCGTTGATAACGACCAAACGCTGATTAACCTCGGTAAGCAAGCCGTGGTGGCTGCACAAGCCGGTGCCGACTTTATCGCCCCTTCTGCCGCGATGGATGGCCAGGTGAAAGCCATCCGCCAGGCGCTCGACGCCGCCGGCTTCACCGATACCGCCATCATGTCGTATTCGACGAAGTTCGCCTCCTCCTTCTACGGCCCGTTCCGTGAAGCCGCAGGCACCGCGCTGAAAGGCGATCGTAAGACTTATCAGATGAATCCAATGAACCGCCGTGAAGCGCTGCGCGAGTCGCTGCTTGATGAAGCGGAAGGCGCAGATTCACTGATGGTGAAACCAGCGGGTGCCTACCTCGATATCCTGCGCGATATTCGCGAACGCACCACGTTGCCGCTGGCGGCGTACCAGGTGAGCGGCGAGTACGCGATGATCAAATTCGCCGCACAGGCGGGTGCCATCGACGAACGTAATGTGGTTCTGGAAAGCCTGGGCGCGATTAAACGTGCCGGCGCCGATCTCATTTTCAGCTATTTTGCCCTTGATCTCGCCGAGCAAAAAGTGCTCTGATTATCATTACGCCTGGCATCGGACATCGCATCCCGCTGCCAGGCGCTTTCAGCCTTTATGGCACCAACACCAGTGTTTCAGTCATTCCATAATTAATAAGAGTCACGCGATGAAAGCACCTGCACTGCCTGCGGACGAGTCACATCGTCTGGCCCAGTTACGTGCGCTCAACATTCTGCACACGCCGGCAGAAGAGCGTTTCGACCGATTAACCCGCCTTGCCCGTCGTTTGTTTGGCGTGCCCGTCGCGCTAGTCAGCCTGCTGGAAGAGGACCATCAGTGGTTCAAATCGGCGGCCGGTTACGCTGCTACCACCGCACCGCGCAATACCTCTTTCTGCGGCCACGCCGTGCTGCAGGATGATGTGATGGTGGTGGAGAATGCCCTCGAAGATGAACGCTTCCACGATAATCCCCTGGTAAATAACAGCGATAATCCGGTGCGTTTCTACGCCGGTTGCCCGTTGCGTACGCCTGCCGGTGCTAAAGTCGGCACGCTGTGCATTATCGATCACCATGCGCGCCAGTTCGATGCAGACGATATCCACACCCTGCGCGATTTGGCTGCGATGGCGGAAACGGAGCTGGTGGCTTTCCAGACCGCGACCTCCGATGAATTGACGCAAATCACCAATCGCCGTGGCTTTATGACGCTCGGCCAGCTGGCGCTGAATGAGTGCCAGGTGAAGCAGTTACCCGCCAGCCTGACGTTCCTCGATCTCGATCGCTTTAAAGCCATTAACGATACGCTCGGCCATCGCGAAGGCGACCGCGCGCTGATGGATTTTGCCGATGCCATGAAAGTGAGTTTCCGCCACGCGGATATCTTTGCCCGTTTGGGCGGCGATGAGTTTGTGGTGCTGTTTAACGGCTTACAGCTCGCCGATGCCGAAGGCGTGTTGGCGCGCTTTGATGGTTTCCTGCAACAGCAAACCCAGAATCTGGAGCGGCGTTACGCCCTGCACTTCTCATCGGGCATTGTTGAGTTCGATCCTGACCATCCGCAATCGCTGGAACAATTGCTGGAAGGTAGCGACGAACGGATGTACGCCGCTAAAAATGGGAAAAAGAAGCTAAGTTGATGTTGGCCGCCATTAATGGCGACCCTGCGGTTAATTGCCAGCTAAATCGGCGATTAATGTCTGATTAAACTTCTGCGGCTCTTCCATTTGCGGCGCGTGGCCCATGCCGGGGAATTCGATTAAGCGAGCGCCGGGAATCAGCTGCGCCACCTGCTTGCCCAGCACGTTGTAATGACCGAGTTTTGCTTTCACGTCCGGCGGCGCGATATCGCTGCCAATCGCCGTGGTATCGGCGGTACCGACCATTAAGGTGGTTGGCACGCGCAGATCTTTAAATTCGTAATAAACCGGCTGTGTGAAAATCATGTCGTAGATTAACGCCGAGTTCCACGCCACTTTCTTGTGACCCGGTCCGCTGTTCAGTCCGGCCAGCATATCGACCCATTTGTCATACTCCGGCTTCCACTGGCCGCTGTAATAAGTCTGCTGTTCATACTTCTTGATACCCGCCGCATCCAGCTTGAGTTCACGTTGATACCACTGATCCACCGAGCGCCACGGCGCGCCTTTGGCTTTCCAGTCTTCTAAACCGATGGGATTGACCAGCACCAGCTTCTGCGTTTGCTGTGGGTACATCAGCGCATAGCGCGTCGCCAGCATGCCGCCGGTGGAATGCCCAACAATAATGGCGTTGTCGATACCCAGCTGCTGCAACAGCTGATGGGTGTTCTGCGCCAGCTGCTGGAAAGTGTATTGATAGTTAGCGGGTTTGGTTGAGCTGCAGAAGCCAATCTGATCCGGCGCAATCACCCGATAACCTTTCTGGCTCAGCGCTTTGATGGTGTCGTCCCAGGTTGCGCCACAGAAGTTCTTGCCGTGCATCAGCACCACGGTTTTGCCGTTGGCCTGCTGCGTAGGTTTGACATCCATATAGCCCATACTCAGCGCTTGCTGCTGCGAGGTGAAATTAAAGTGCTGCAGAGGATAGGGATAGTTGAAGCCCTCCAACTGCTCGCCATACACATTGGCAGCGAGCGCCGGGGCGCTAACGCAGAGCGCGATTGATGCCAGAATAACGGCAAGTGACTGTTTTGGCTTGAAACGAAAATCCATAGCGCCATTCCTCAAGAGTGAAAACCTTCAGTCTGGCACGTTAATTCGCGTTAAGTATTGATGAAGTGTGCCGCCAAAAAAATACGCCTTTTACTATTAAGCATCACAACGCGATGAAAAATTTGAGTTAATAATAACGCCCGTTATTACGGTAAATATTCAACACCATCACAACAAGAAAACCTGTAAATTCACTAAAACCAAGACCGGTCTTGATGACAAATAACAAAATAGCTCAATAATCAGAAAACTTTACATTAATTGCAGATTGGAAAGATTAATTAAATTACACTCTGTGCGTGTTAATGGAGGACTATGATGACACAGCAAAAATACAATGAAGGGGTAATTGATTCGGTAACCGAATGGATTATGGCTAATCTGGATCAACGTTTAAGCATCGATGATATCGCACTAAAGTCCGGCTATTCTAAATGGTATTTGCAGAAACTCTTCGCCCGCTATCACAATGAAACGCTGGCACGCTACATCCGCAAAAAGAAACTGGTTCACTGTATCAATGACTTAAAAGCCAGCAACGTGCCGATTATCAGTCTGGCGGTTAAATATCATTTCGAAAGTCAGCAATCCTTTACCCGGTCGTTTAAGCATGTATTAGGCTGCACACCGCTGTATTGCCGCAAGCGCCAGCTCGATGATGAAACCAAACAAGCAATGCGAGAAAGCAACGATCCCTGCATGCTGTGTCGTCAAGCGGGTTTTGATGCCACAGAACGTGCTAAAGATATTGTTACGCCGCTAGCGCGCAACGATAGATTTCCACCCCGAATCGGTTGTGTGATGCGTTGATAACTAACCGATCTTTTATTAACGCCTTTTGACATCAACAGACTTATTCATTTCAATTACATGCTCTATTTCACCAATGAAAAACGGATGGCGTACCATCCGTTTATTCATTTAGTAATTCGATTTATTTGGCGCGATTACACGCTTTTTAAAATGCGCGAGCCGATTATCCAGCGCATCGGTATACAGCATGGTATCCACACCAACGGCAACAAAGTTTGCTCCCCAACTGATGGCGCGTTCTGCCATTTCAAGATTCACCGCCAGAAAACCGGCCGCTTTTCCTGCACTGCGGATGCGTTTAATACTGTGCTCAATCACCTTCTGCACTTCAGGATGCGCTGCATTATCGGGATAACCTAATGATGCGGATAAATCTGCCGGGCCAATAAATATCCCGTCAACGCCTTCGACTTCCAGTAACGCATCCAGATTATCAATCGCCGTTTTGCTTTCGGCCTGGATCAACAGGCACAACTCTTCATTGGCGCGTGCCATATAATTTTCCACGCGCCCCCAGCGTGCCGCCCGCGCCACGCCAGCGCCGACGCCGCGCGTACCGTAAGGCGGATAACGCGTCGCCTGCACCAGCGCTTTTGCCTGCTCGGCGCTATCGATCATCGGGACCAACAAGGTGCGCGCACCGATATCCAGCACCTGCTTAATCAGCGCGGTCTGGAATTCAATCGGACGAATCACCGGCTGGCTGCGATAAGGCGCGACCGCCTGCAATTGATGATAGAGATCCTGCACGGTATTCGGGGCGTGTTCGCCATCAATCAGTAGCCAGTCGTAGCCGCTGGTGGCAGCAATTTCGGCCAGATACGACGAGGTGCTGCTCAGCCACAAGCCTATCTGCGTTTCACCTTGGGCCAATCCGGCTTTGAAAGGATTTTTTAATGGGTCCTGCATAGCTTCTCCTTACTCAATGACTTGCCTGCTGAGAGTGCGGCAACTGACGCTCCACTTTCAGGCTGAGGATAATGAGTGAACCGATGGCGGCAATCAGCGCCAGCGCCAGCAATCCGGCGGCGCTGCTGTTAAATTGCATCTCGGCATTTACGCGAATCAACGGCGCGAGGAAACCTCCAACGGCGCCAAACAAGTTAACGAAGCCGATGCCTGCCGCCAGCGCGGTACCAGAAAGCAGCTGCGTCGGCATGGTCCAGAACACCGGCTGCACGGCAATAAAGCCCACCGCCGCAACGCTAAGCGCAATGATGGCCAACAGCGGCGAAACCAATCCGGACAAGCCAATCCCGACAGCCGCCGCCAGCAACGTAAACGCCGCCACCCGGCGACGCTCGCCGCTGCGGTCGGAGTAGCGTGGAATCAGCCAGGTGCCAAACAGCGCGGCAACCCACGGAATCGCCGCCACCAGCGAGGCGAGGAAACCGACTTTGGTGCCCAACAGCGCCGCCACTTGCGATGGCAGGAAGAAGATCAGTCCATATACCGCAATCTGGATGGTCATGTAGATGATGGCGAGTTGCCAGACGCGACCATTGCGCAGCGCATCACGCAGATGTGACGTCGGCTTTTGCTGCTCTTCGCTCTCCAGCTGACGTTGCAGCGCCTGTTTCTCCTCGGCGCTGAGAAAACGCGCTGTTGCCGGCGTATCGTCGATATAGCTGAAGGTGAAAACACCGGCCGCTACCGCCAGCAATCCTTCAATGATAAACATCCAGAACCAGCCGGGATGGCCCAGCACGCCGTGCATTTCCAGCAGTGCGCCAGAAAGCGGTGAACCCAGCGTCAACGCCAGCGGCGCGCCCATATAAAACAGCCCCATAACGCTGGCGCGCTGCTGCTGCGGGAACCACAGCGAGGTGAGATAAATCATGCCGGGAAAGAAACCCGCCTCAGCAGCGCCGAGCAAGGTGCGCACCAGCAGGAATTTGGCTTCGGTATCTGCAAATGCCATCGCCGCAGAAAGAAATCCCCACAGCAGCGTGGTGCCGCCAATCCAGCTGCGTGCACCGAATCGCTTCATTAACAAATTAGCCGGTACGCCAAGTAGCGCGTACACCACAAAGAAGATTCCGGCACCTAACGCGTAAGCTTCATTACTCAGGCCGGTATCCAGTTGATACGCCTCTTTGGCAAAACCGATGTTGGCGCGATCCAGAAACGCCAGCACGTAGAGCATCAACATGAAAGGAATAAGACGTGCGCGGTTCTTTTTAACCGCGCTTAACACCAGATTATCCATGGTAAAACCCTCACGCACGGCTGCGACGCGTCGCCGCAGCCGCTGCGATTAGTGTTGATAAGGACGCTTCAGTCCATCGCGATTCAGTTCCACGCCGAAGCCCGGTTTATCCAGTACCGATTTGTGCATACGACCGTTAACCGGCACCGGTTCGTTGATCAGTAGCGGATCAAACTGTGGACGCAGCGTGCTGCAATCCGGGCTGGTCATCAGGAATTCACTGAAAGGGCTGTTGGTGAAGGTGATCACAGCATGATGCGAGTAAACCGAAGAGCCATGCGGCACCACCAGCTGGCCGCGTGATTTCGCAAGCGCCGCTACCTCAACCAGCGTTGTCAGGCCGCCGCACCAACCCACATCCGGCTGCAGAATATCGATGCCGGTTTCTGCCAGCGTGCGGAACGATTGCAGCGTGCCGTGATGTTCGCCGCTGGTGATTAACATGCCCTGCGGCGCTTGCTGTTTCAGCTGTGCGTAACCTTCGAACTGTTGCGGCGGCAAACACTCTTCCAGCCACTTGACGTTATAAGGTGCGCAGGCGTGCGCCAGTTTGGTGGCGAAATTGACGTCCTGACTCATCCAGCAATCGAGCATCAGCCAGAAATCCGGGCCGCAGGTTTCGCGATAGTGAGCGATGCGTGCCACCTCTTTACGGATGCCTTCATCGCCATCATGCGGTCCCCACTGCACCGCCATTTTGCCGCCGATAAAGCCCATCTTCTGCGCCAGATCCGGACGCGCGCCGGTGGCATAGAACTGCAGTTCATCGCGCACCGCGCCGCCCAGCAGTTTGTAGACCGGCAGATCGGTGACTTTGCCAAACAGATCCCACAGCGCCAAATCGACACATGAAATGGTGTTCATCACCAACCCACCCGATCCGGCGTAGTACATGGTGGCGTTCATCATCTGGTCGTGAATCAGTTTGATGTCGCTGACGCAGCGCCCTTCGAGGAAACGATTGAGATGCTTTTCCACGATGAAACAGCCCATTTCGCCACCGGTAGTAATGGCGAAACCGGTTTGACCGTTATCGGCTTCAACTTCCACAATCAGCGTGCCTAACACATTGATGCCAAAGGATTGACGTGACTGTTCATACTGTTTGTATTTGCTCATCGGCGTGGCGACGTGGTCGTCAATCCAGTGATTGGCACCTTGATCGTGATAATCGCCGCCAGCCGCCGCTTTATCAGCGGTAGCGCCACCGGCAAAGTAGGCGCGGACAGTTTTAATTTTAGGTAGGGACATGCTCTTCTCCTGGTTACGAGGCGTGTTTTTCCGCCGGGCTACGCCAGCCCAGCAGACGGGAAATATCGCGGGCGCAGGCAATCACCTGACCAGCAAGGTAATCGCGTTTGTCGTCGTCTATCTCGAGTCGGGTACCCACCAGAGAAATGGCAGCGACTAACTGCTGGCGGGCATTGAAAATCGGCGCGGCAACGCAGCGCACATCGGGATAATCTTCGCCGTTATCAAAGCTCCAGCCCTGACGGCGAATGCGTGCCAGCTCAGTGCGCAGCGCGTCGGCGTTGCGCAGCGAGGTTGGCGTCACCGCCACAAAGCGCAGGCCGCTGATGATGCGTTCCTGTTCTTCAGGTTGCTGCCAGGCCAGCAGACACTTGCCAATGCCCGAGCGATAGAGCGACAGGCTTTTCCCTTCGTGCGAGCGCACGCTGATGGTGGCGGCAGATTCGAGCTTAAGGATGTAGCAGGCATGACCACCATCGAGGATGCCGAGGTGGCACAACAGATTGGTGTGCTGCATTAAGCGCGTCAGACGTGGACGCGCGATATCGCGGATATCCATGTGCTGCAACGCGTGACCGGCAAATTCCACCAGCCGCGTCCACAAGCAGTAGTTGTTGTTGCGATCAATGGTGATCAGACGCTGTTTTTTCAGTTCAGCGAACAGCAGATAGGCGCTGCTTTTGGGAAGCGCCAGCGTTTCAATGATCTCGGCGGCACTACACGGTCCGTGCTGGGCAATAAAGTCGAGAATCGCAATGGCGCGCGTCAGCGCAGGGACAGGCGTAATTTCCAACATGCTGGACTCCAGTCTGATGATCTGGAGCGCAGTGTTGTGGTTTTAACCCTTGAGAAGTGTGCGCAGCTTCAAATTACGTGGCGCACAGTGCGTCTGGCGGCTACGCGTGTGCGGGAATGTGAATCGCGCCGCGCTGCAAGTACAGCCGACTGTACTCGCAGCGCAGAATCAGGAATTTAAGAGAAAATGTATTTGATGGCTGCAATCACCATCGTAGTGGTCATCACCATTAACAAACGCTTTATCCAGCGCATATCGGTTTTCAGCGCGGCAACATCCGCTTTGAGTTGTTTGACGTCAGCTTTTAGTTCGTCAATGTCCTTAATCGCGCCACTTAAGCGAAAATCGAGATCTTTAATAGCACCAGTAAGTCGAACATCCAGTTCTTTAATACTCCCTGTAATGCCTTCTCCGGCCTTCATCAAATCGGCACGAGATAACGCATTGTCCTGCTGCATTTCGGTAAAGATCTCGACCATGGCTTCGGCTTGCTGATTGCTGACGCCGGCCAGCTGCAGTGCTTTAAAAGCTTTGTGTGTATTCATCATCGCGAGTGTCATCCGTGAAGCTCTTGAGTTGAGGTGAGGCATAAGCCGACATCTTCCTCAGCGAGCGATTGTTGCGCCATGTAAGTGTTGATATTTTGCGCGGCATTGCGAAAAATATCAATTAGTACAACAAGTAACGTTCAGACGGATGCGGGCATCTCGCAAAATTGACGTCAGGATCTGCCGCGAAAAGTTTTGCGATATTGCAGCGGGGAGGTGTTGAGTTGCTTCTTGAAATGGCAGCAAAGCTGTAGAGGCTTACGCTGCCAGTGCAATGATCACTGAACCGGCTGGCCCGGTAGCAATTTCTCAGACATCAACCGGCGGCAGGATAAACTTTCCTGCCGCGCTTGCTGCTGCTGTTGCGGCGACAAATCCTGCCAAACCGTTTGCAGATGCTCTGCCAGGCCTTGCTGGAAATGCACCTTCTGCAATGCGTAATCGGAATTACTGCCTTCAATAATCTGCTGCATATCTTGCGGAGCATTGCCGCGCCCATCGTGAGTCAGCGTACAGAACATGGCGATGTAATAACCTTTATCCTCATCGCTGTAGTGCGGCATCAGCCACCAAACCACAGCACTGATGACGATCAGCAAAGGCACAATGTATTTGAGTTTTAACATGAATAGGTTTATCCGCTGAAGAGTGAAGCGCGCCATGATAGCGACGTGAATTAAAGTGCCTGCGCGCACGCCCAGGCCGAGCTCCATGCCCACTGGAAGTTGTAACCGCCCAGCCAGCCGGTAACGTCCACCACTTCGCCGATAAAGAATAAGCCAGGCACATCGCGCGCTTCCATGGTTTTTGATGACAGCTGGGTGGTGTCAACGCCGCCCAGCGTCACTTCGGCGGTGCGATAACCTTCAGTGCCGTTCGGCTGCACGCGCCACTGATGCAGCATATTAACCAGCTCGCCCTGCTGCTTGCTGTTCAGCTGCTTCAGCGTGACGTCAGGAATCTGCTTCAGCTCCTGCAGCACCTCAACCAAACGTTTTGGCAGAATTTTCGCCAGGCTGTTTTTCAGGCTGAGGTTGGGATGCGCTTCGCGCTGCACATGAATGAAATCATCCAGCGAAGTGGCGGGTGATAAATCAATGGTGACGAATTCGCCCGGCTGCCAGTAGCTGGAGATTTGCAGCACCGCAGGGCCCGATAAGCCGCGATGGGTAAACAGCATCGCCTCTTTAAATAAGGTGCCATCCTGCGCGGTGATGGTGGTGGGCAGCGCGACGCCCGACAGCGTGTTGAGCTGTTCCAGCAGCGGTTTATGCAGCGTGAACGGCACCAATGCCGCGCGCGTCGGGAACACTTTCAGGCCGAACTGCTCCGCCACTTTGTAGCCAAACGGCGTGGCGCCGAGGCCCGGCATCGAGAGCCCGCCGCTGGCGATCACCAGTTTTTCGGCCTGCACCAAAGTACCGTTCAGCTGTAAGGTATAGCCGCTGTCGTCGCGCTCGACGCTCAGCACTTCACTGCGCAGTCGCAGCGTCACTTGCCCGGCATCACACTCTTTCAGTAGCAAATCGACAATCTGCTGCGCGGAGTCATCGCAGAATAATTGTCCCAGCGTTTTCTCGTGATACGCAATGCCGTGACGATTGACCAGATCGATGAAATCCCACTGGTTGTAACGCGCCAGCGCCGATTTACAGAAATGCGGGTTGTGCGACAGGTACGCAGCGGGCTCGGTATGCATGTTGGTGAAGTTGCAGCGACCGCCACCCGACATCAATATCTTGCGACCGGCTTTTTTGCCGTTATCCAGCAGCAATACGCGACGACCCAATTGTCCCGCCTGCGCCGCGCAGAACATGCCGGCTGCGCCTGCCCCAATAATGATAACGTCAAACTTTTCCACTGCTTTTATCCGCCTTGCCTGAAAGGCGCTGATTGTAGGGATTTGCGGCTTTTAGCGCCAGCTTCAAAAAAATGCCGTAAATGTGTCATAATGTAACTCACTAATTTTTAGCCGTTTTCAGCTAAATCTATACGCTGCATTACAATTTTAAGATAATAAAGAGCTATATTTTTCTTTCATATCGCGCACGTTGTCGCAGATAATGCGCCGCGTTCATGTCCTCCCAAAATGGCGTAACGTTTATGCTACATCTGTTTGCTGGTCTCGACCTCAGTACTAGCCTGTTATTGGTTCTTGCCCTGCTGTTTGTATTGTTTTACGAAGCAATCAACGGTTTTCACGACACTGCTAACGCGGTCGCGACTGTCATTTATACCCGTGCGATGCGGGCGCAACTGGCGGTTGTCATGGCGGGTGTTTTCAACTTCTTAGGTGTTTTGCTTGGTGGATTGAGCGTGGCGTACGCCATCGTTCACATGCTTCCGACCGATTTACTGTTGAATGTCGGTTCGGCCCACGGCCTGGCTATGGTCTTCTCCATGCTGCTGGCCGCGATTATCTGGAACCTCGGCACCTGGTATTTGGGTTTGCCCGCCTCCAGTTCTCACACATTGATTGGCGCTATCATCGGTATTGGTCTCACCAACGCCCTGATGACCGGCACCTCGGTGGTTGACGCGCTCAACCTGCCGAAAGTCATCAATATCTTCATGTCCCTGATTCTTTCACCGATTGTAGGTCTGGTGATTGCAGGCGGTCTGATCTTTATCCTGCGTCGCTACTGGAGCGGAACCACCAAACGTTCACGCATCCATATGACGCCTGCTGACCGTGAAAAGATTGATGGCAAGAAAAAGCCTCCGTTCTGGACGCGCATTGCCCTGATCGTTTCCGCGATTGGCGTGAGCTACTCACACGGCGCTAACGATGGTCAGAAAGGCATTGGCTTGATTATGCTGGTGCTGATCGGCGTCGCGCCGGCGGGATTTGTGGTGAACCTGAATGCATCAGGTTATGACATCACCCGCACCCGCGATGCCGTCAATCATCTGGAGCAGTATTATCAGCAGCACAACGAGTCGCTGACGCACATGATGCAGCTGGCGCCGCCTGTGGTGCCAACGCCGGATGAATCGCTTGGCGGTCCGCAGGAGTTCCATTGCGACAGCAGCCGTGCGCTGCAGGCTATTGATCGTGCGCAGCTGCTGCTTAACAACCTGCAGAGCTATGATCAGCTGACGGTTGATCAACGCAGCCAGATGCGTCGTCTGCTGCTGTGCGTTTCCGATACCGTGGATAAAGTGGCCAAGCTGCCGGAAACCAGCGCGGAAGATAAGCGCTTCCTCAACAAGCTGAAAAGCGATTTGCTGGGCACCGTTGAGTACGCACCGATCTGGATTATTGTGGCTGTGGCGCTGGCGCTCGGCATCGGTACCATGATTGGCTGGCGTCGTGTTGCCACCACCATTGGTGAGAAAATCGGTAAGAAAGGCATGACGTATGCGCAAGGGATGTCGGCGCAGGTAACGGCTGCCGTATCTATTGGCGTGGCCAGTTACACCGGTATGCCCGTTTCTACCACGCACATTCTGTCGTCGTCGGTGGCCGGTACTATGCTGGTCGATGGCGGTGGATTGCAGAGTCGCACCATCAAAAATATCGCTATGGCGTGGGTGTTCACCTTGCCGGTATGTATTTTGCTGTCGGGTTCGCTCTACTGGATTGCACTGAAACTGATCTAAGCAAAGCGCAGAAATATTCGAGGGCGACGCGATGTCGCCCTTTTTTATTGCCAGATCGCCATCGCAATCAAACTCACCACCACCAAAAAACAGAGCCCGCTGGTCAGCACAAACTGTCCGCGCACGCGCTCACAGCGGCGAATGAACTCGTCGTCATGATGATCGTGATAGCGCCTCTCCCAGATATAGCGCACCAGCCGCACCTGCTTACTTGGCTGCCCGTGCGACGTGAAGAAACCCGCGCCATCCACATATTGATATAACAGCGGATCGCAACCGCGCAAAACGGCCAAAAGTGAGCGCAAAGAAGAGAAATAGCGCGCCATATTCACCAGACAAACCACACACAGAGCCCAAAAAAGCGCGATAGTGCTGATCATGTTCCCCTCCCGGCTGGAGCCGCAACGACGTCGAACGCAGCGGGGAATTGCTGTAGACGCCGCACGGGAAATAAACCAGCCACTGAATGATGTCGATTGCATTGTTGTTATGCGAACCTGAGTGCGCGACTCATACGGCAGTGGCACTTATTTTCAGTGTAGGAGATCTGTTGAATTTTTTTCCAGCGATGATTTTCGTTCAGGGCGAGTGAAAAAGCCGATAACGCTTGATCTCCCTCACAAGCGAACTTGCGCTTGCAGCATTTGTTAACAACTCTGGCTATACTCAGGACATAACAAAAACCGCCTGCAAGGCTGAAATAGTTGGTTGGTGGCGCTTCATCGCCGTCTCGCGCAAAGGAATCGCCGACCGTGAAAGCAGGAAGATTGCCCCGAATCTTGAGAAAGGAGTTTTATCATGGCTTATAAACACATCCTGATTGCAGTAGACCTTTCCCCGGAAAGCCAGTTGCTGGTTGATAAAGCCGTTTCGCTGGCCCGTCCTTATGATGCAAAAATCTCGCTGATCCACGTTGATGTGAACTATTCAGACCTGTATACCGGGTTGATTGACGTCAATCTGGGTGACATGCAGAAGCGTATTTCTGAAGAGACGCACACCGCGCTGAAAGAGCTGTCCATCAACGCCGGTTATCCGATCAGTGAAACCCTGAGCGGCAGCGGCGATCTTGGCCAGGTGCTGGTGGATGCAATTAAGAAATATGATGTGGATTTGGTGGTGTGTGGTCACCATCAGGACTTCTGGAGCAAGCTGATGTCATCGGCGCGCCAGTTGATTAACACCGTGCATATCGACATGTTAATTGTTCCGCTGCGCGACGAAGACGAAGAGTAACCGTAGGGTCGCCATTCATGGCGACCCTCCTCAAAACCACTCGCTCTACCTCAGCGGCGGATAAATATCAAAACGATGGCTTTTGGTCACCACTGCATCCTGCGTCACCACGCCCGCTAACGGCGGCGCATAATCCGGACGCTTCACCACAATGCGCTTTTTCGCCAGCCGACGCGCCGGTTCCAGCAACGCATCCGCATCGCCATCCGCACCGACCAAAGACTGAAACACGCGCATCTCTTTCTTCACCATCGCGCTTTTCTGGCGATGTGGATACATCGGATCGAGATAAACCACATCCGGCGCTGGCGTGATATCGCTCAGCGCTTGCTGGCTAACGGCGTGCAGCAAAGTAAGCCGATCGCGCAGCCAGCCGCCAATCTCCGCATCCTGATAACCGCGACGCAAACCATCGTCCAGCAAGGCCGCGACCACCGGATGACGTTCCAGCATGCGCACGCGACAGCCCAGCGCCGCCAGCACAAACGCATCGCGCCCCAAACCGGCCGTCGCATCAACCACATCTGGCAGATAACCGCTTTTGATGCCGACCGCTTTCGCCACCGCTTCGCCGCGACCGCCGCCAAACTTGCGCCGATGCGCCATCGCGCCCGAAACGAAATCCACGAAGATGCCGCCGAGTTTCGGCTCATCCCGCTTACGCAGCTCAAGGTGCTCGGCGGTTAACACCAGCGCCATCGTTGCCTGATCGTCCTGCTGCAAACCCCAGCGCTCGGCTAAATGTAATAAGGCGCCGTCTCCGGCGCCTGTTTCATCAATTAAACCAATTTTCACAAGCCGGCTTATCCCTGAATTCCGTAGTGTTCCAGCATTGCATCGAGCTGCGGCTCACGGCCACGGAAGCGTTTGAACAGCTCCATTGGCTCTTCGGAACCGCCACGCGTCAGGATGTTATCGAGGAACGACTGACCGGTCTGACGGTTGAAAATGCCCTCTTCTTCGAAACGCGAATAGGCATCGGCAGCCAGCACGTCGGCCCACAGATAGCTGTAATAACCGGCCGCATAACCACCAGCAAATACATGGCTGAAAGCGTGCGGGAAACGGCCCCATTCCGGGCTTGGCACCACGGCAACCTGCTTCTTCACTTCACGCAGGGTTTCGAGGATGCGTGCGCCTTGCGCAGGATCGAACTCGGTATGCAGACGGAAATCGAACAGGCCGAACTCCAGTTGACGCAGGATAAACAGCGCCGCCTGATAGTTTTTCGCCGCCAGCATTTTATCCAGCAGTTCTTTCGGCAACGGCTCGCCGGTTTCGTAGTGGCCGGAGATAAACGCCAGCGCTTCCGGCTCCCAGCACCAGTTTTCCATAAACTGGCTTGGCAGCTCGACGGCATCCCACGGCACACCGCTGATACCGGATACGCCCGGAGTTTCGATGCGCGTCAGCATATGATGCAGACCATGACCGAATTCATGGAACAGCGTGATCACTTCATCGTGCGTGAACAGTGCCGGTTTGCCCTGCAGCGGACGGTTAAAGTTACAGGTGAGATAGGCCACCGGCTTTTGCAGGCTGCCGTCGGCTTTACGCATCTGGCCGACGCAATCGTCCATCCACGCGCCGCCACGCTTGTGTTCGCGCGCATAGAGATCGAGATAGAAGCTGCCGCGCAGTTCACCACTTTCGTCGAACAGGTCGAAGAAGCGCACGTCTGGATGGTAAACATCGACGTCTTTGCGCTCTTTGGCGGTGATGCCGTAAATGCGTTTAACCACCTCGAACAAGCCGCTCACCGCGCGCGCTTCCGGGAAGTACGGACGCAACTGCTCATCGCTGATGGTGTAGAGATGCTGTTTCTGTTTCTCGCCGTAATAGGTGAGATCCCACGGATTCATCTCGTCGACGCCGTACTCTTTCTTCGCGAAGGCGCGCAGCTGAGCCAGCTCTTTTTCGCCTTGTGGACGAGCGCGTTTCGCCAGATCGGTCAGGAAGTCGATCACCTGCGCCGGATTTTCCGCCATTTTGGTCGCCAGCGATTTGTCAGCGTAAGAGTCGAAGCCCAGCAGCTGCGCGAGTTCATGGCGCAGCGCCAGCTCTTCCGCCATCACCGGACCGTTGTCCCATTTGCCCGCATTCGGGCCCTGTTCGGAAGCACGCGTTGAATACGCGCGATACAGCTCTTCACGCAGTGCGGCGTTGTCGCAATACGTCATGACCGGCAGATAGCTTGGGATATCCAGCGTCAGCAGCCAGCCTTGTTGCTCTTTGGCTTCGGCCTGTGCTTTGGCGGCGGCCAGCGCACTTTCAGGCATGCCCGCCAGTTCCGCTTCATCGGTTACCAGCTTGCTCCAGCCCATGGTGGCGTCGAGCACGTTGTTGCTGTAGGTCGAACCCAGTTCAGAAAGACGCGCCGCGATTTCGCCGTAGCGCTTCTGCTTCTCTTTATCGAGGCCGATACCGGACAGCTCAAAATCACGCAGGCTGTTATCCACCGCTTTCTTCTGCGCGGTATCCAGCGCCGCGTAGCTATCGCCCTCTTTCAGGTTGCGATACGCCTGGTACAAACCTTCATTCTGGCCAACCCAGGTACTGTATTCGGACAGCAACGGCAGCGTTTGCTCGTAGGCTTCACGCAGCTCCGGGCTGTTTTTCACCGAGTTCAAATGACTGACCGGCGAGAACAGGCGACCTAAGCGATCGTCGACTTCAGCCAGCGGCTGCACCAGATTTTCCCAGGTATAAGGCGCGCCTTGTGCCACAACGCGTTCCACCGCTGCGCGGCAGTCATTTAGCGCTTCGGTAACCGCAGGCACCACATGTTCAGGTTTGATGGCAGAAAACGGAGGCAGCGAAAAAGGCGTGAGTAACGGATTGGTCATAAGCGCAGTCCTTTCATGATGAAGTAGTGGCGCGAACTTTCGCGCGACGCATTTTACTAACATGCGGCTTGATGGCATGAAAATCAATGCCACTAAGCCTGGACCAACGAAGAAAAGCCCGCCAGAAGGCGGGCTGAAGATTATTTAATCGCGAGTTGGTAGTGAATCACATCGTAAGGCGCCACCCACGGCGGCAACGGCTCGCGCTCGAAGATATCTTTCGCCAGCGCCCAGCCTTCCACAGCGCCACCGGTTCCCGTTAAAGACATCCCTTCATACAGTAAAGGAGGCAGCGTGTTATCAAACGGAACTTTGTCATCAGCAAAATCGTTGATCACCTTGCCATTCAACGTACTGACTTTCACACTCACCTGCACTTGCTGTTCAGGGATCAGCTTTGCATTAACTGATTTAACCGTAAACCAGTGCACGCCATTCTGCGTTAACAGGCTTTTGCGCTTATCGAGTTGCTTGTTCAACCGCGCGTAGCCTTTCTCGATCAGCGAGCCCATATTTTTATTGATGGCTTCCTGCATTGCCGCATATCGACGCGACATCTCTTCACTGTTCATAACCGAAGTGCCGGTTTGCAGTTGTGTGCTAAATCCCGCAATGAGCTGTTCAAGACTGATGGTGAGGCCGGTATCTTTCACCATCTGCAGTTGTACCACCGCGTTGCTGGCGATGGATTGCCCCAACATATAACCATCGCGCTCAGCATCACTTTTGGGATCCGTGAGCGGTGCCGCCGCAACAACGGGCTGCTTTTTCGCTGTTTCAAGCTCTGCGGTGAGTTTATCGTTGCTCGCTTGTAGCCTCTTTTCCTGCTGTTCGTTCTTCAATTGCAGAGCGGCTTTCTGCTTTTCCAGTTCGATAACGCGCGCGCGCAGATGGTTGAGCTGCGTCTGGAGTTCCGGCTGAGCGGCAGGTTTTTGAATTATTTTTGGTGCAACCGGTTTTGGCTGCGGTTTTGGAGTTTGAACTGGTACAGAAGGTAGCGTGCGCGCCGCATCGCCAAAGGCGTGCAGCATTTCCTCTTCCGAGGCCGCAGAGGCCAACGCAGGTAATAATAATGCAGTGCAGAAAAGGACAAACGGCAGATGACGCTGTGTCATCACAATCTCCTGTAACAGCCCTAAGAACACAAAAGGCTTCATCCCTATTATCTAAATAGAGATGAAGCCTATCCACAGCGCGAAATTTCGCGCTGTTACTTAGCGAGTGTGGTTAAAAACGCGTGGTTTAACCGGCCTGGCGAATAATCAGCTGCGACAGACGTGTCTTAATGCGGAAGCACAATTCACGAATCTGGAATTGATAACGCGGCATCACTAAATCGTTAATATCCGCACCAATTGAATCTTTAATTTGCAGATATTTATTGGTCTGCGCACCGATTTTCTGGAATTCGGCTTGATAGCTGGCATAAGAAGCCTGGCTATAAAGGCGCATCGCGTCCAGCTCTTTGCGGCACTGCTGAATATTGCTCGAACGGTCGTCACTGAATGAAGCGGTCGCTGGCTGAGCCGGAGCTGAAGCCACAAATGGCGTACCTTGTTGCTCAGGCGCGTTTTGCGCTGCAGGCTGCTCTTCCGCGATCGGCGGCGTAACCAAGCTATGAGTGGGTTGTTGTTTCGCGCAGCCAGTCAGTACCAATAGGCTTGCCACCGCGACACCAGTCATTTTTTTCATTATTGTCACCAGGAGTTGTTTGAGATGCTTTAAGCAAAAAATTATACGGCTTAACCGAAAAGTTTCCTGCCAGAAACACCTGGCATTTCGCTCGCGACCGTTTCGCTACCGGAAACTAACTTACTTAATCTGTAGTGAAATTTCGAGTATCGCGTTATTACACGGCGAACTTTCCTGAAGCAGGCTTGATCGCAATCGGCTAAAGCGACCCGTTGCTTGCAAACTTAAGCCTCGCGCCAAAACGTCAGCAATTTTTATGCAGCGCGGCTATAATCGCGCCACACACGATGTTTTGACTCCCTTTGATCCAACCGCGGACCCCCTTTCTTTATGCTGAGTTATCGCCACAGTTTTCATGCCGGCAACCATGCCGACGTGCTGAAACACACCGTTGAAAGCCTGATCCTCACCGCCCTGATGGAGAAGGAAAAACCTTTCCTCTATCTGGATACCCACGCCGGTGCCGGACGTTACCTGCTGAGCGGAGAGCACGCCGAGCGTACCGGTGAATATCTGGAAGGCATTGGCCGCATCTGGCAGCAGCCGGATGTGCCGGAGCTGCTCAAGCCGTATCTCTCGGCGGTGCGTAATCTCAATCCGCACGGCACCTTAAAGTATTATCCGGGTTCGCCGTTGATTGCCCGCTTCCTGCTGCGTGAAGAGGACAAAATGGAGCTGACCGAGCTGCACTCCAGCGATTATCCGCTGCTGCGCACCGAGTTCAGCAAAGATTCCCGCGCGCGCGTGGCGCGTGGCGATGGCTACCAGCAGCTGAAAGCCAAGCTGCCGCCGCTGAGCCGTCGCGGCCTGATTCTGATCGATCCGCCGTATGAGATGAAAAGCGATTATCAGGATGTGGTAAAAGGCATTCAGGAAGGTCACAAGCGTTTCGCCACCGGCGTGTTTGCGCTTTGGTATCCGGTGGTGATGCGTCAGCAGATCAAGCATATGGTTAAAGATCTGCAGGCCACCAATATCCGCAACATTCTGCAGATTGAGCTGGCGGTCCGTCCGGACAGCGATCAGCGCGGCATGACGGCCTCCGGCATGATCGTGATTAACCCGCCGTGGAAGCTGAAAGCGCAGATGGAAGAGCTGCTGCCCTGGCTGCATCAGAAATTGGTGCCCGCCGGAACCGGTCACTTCAGCGTCACGCAGATCGTGCCAGAGTAAGTTCGCTGACTACGTCGCCAGCCTATCAGGACAATTATCATGTGGATCATTCTGGCTGGCGCACTTGCTGTGCTGTCGCCCGCTAAACGTTTTTCGGTACTGCTGCTCACGCTCGCCACTATTTTGGGGCTGTTCGAAGATGTGCTGGATTGGCCAGCGATGGTGCTGCTCGGCGCGATTGCCGTCATCGCCTGGATTCGCGTGGAAAATAACGCACGCTGGATTCAGCTGGTGAGTGAAGCCGCGCTGGTTGCCATCGCTATCGGCCTGTTTGTGCACTTTTTCCCCGGTTTCAAAAATCCGCGTCAGGTGGAAGATGTGCAAGCCGGGCCGCTCAGCCTGCCCTTTAGTTTCTCGTATAACTTCGATAAAGCGCTGATTCCATTTGTGTTGCTCATCTGCTTGCCGCAGCTGTTCCGCATCAAATCCGCGCCGCCGCGACGCAAAATCTTGTGGCTGGCGCTGCTGGCGGCGATTCCGCTGCTGCTGTATGTCGCGGTTGAGTTAGGTGGCCTGGCCGTTGAACCACACTGGCCGGAATGGTTAGGCAGTTTTATGCTGGCGAATCTGTTCTTCGTGTCTCTGGCGGAAGAAGCGTTCTTTCGCGGCTATCTGCAACAGCGCCTGCGCCAGAAAGGCGGCCCCGTTGCCGCGCTGTTACTGACTTCGCTGCTGTTTGGCGTGTCGCATTTTCCCGGCGGGCCGCTGCTGATGGTGTTTGCCACCTTCGCCGGGCTGATTTACGGCCTCGCATGGCAGTGGAGCGGACGCCTGTGGGTCGCCACCGGCATCCATTTCCTGTTCAACATGACGCATCTGCTGTTTTTCACCTATCCGGCGCTACAGCACTAAACCTCGAACACCGCGAAATCATGTGCCAGCTCGGTCGCCGCAAACACCGACTGGCACTCCGCCAGCAGTTTCTCCCGATCCTTAGACAAATAGCGCGAGCTGAAATGGGTGGCGATCATGCGCTTCGCCCCCGACTGTTTCGCCACTTCGGCGGCCTGAAGGGTGGTTGAGTGGCCGCGTCCATTGGCTTTATCCTGCAGCGCCGCCTCCAGCGTGGTTTCATGCACCATCACATCGGCATTCGCGGCCAGCTGCAGCGCCACCTCGGTTGGCGCGGTATCACCAAATATCGCCAGCACTTTGCCTTTGGTTGCCGGGCCAAGATAATCCGCGCCGTTGATCTCTCGACCATCTTCCAGCTGGATGCGCTTACCCGCTTTCAAATCCTGGTACCACGGCCCGCGCGGTACGCCTTCAGCCTTCAAACGCGGCGCATCGAGGAAACCTGGTTTATCGTGCTGCTCGATGCGATAGCCATAACACTCAATCACATGATTCATCGGCCAGGCCGTCACGCGCACTTCGCCGTCATCCAGCACCAAACCGGCTTCGATCTCGACAATTTCCAGCGGATAAGAGGTGTACGAGCCACTCAAACTGAGCGCCGTCTCGATAAACTGGCGAATACCTTTTGGTCCGTAAATAGTCATTGGTTCGGGTATACCGGCCATCGAGCGGCTGGTAAGCAAGCCCGGCAGCCCAAAGATGTGGTCGCCGTGCAGATGGGTGATGAAGATTTTCTCCAGCTTGCCCGGCTTTAGCGCAGAACGCATGTATTGATGCTGCGTCGCCTCGCCGCAGTCAAACAGCCAGGTATCGCCGCGTTTCGACAGCGTCAGCGCTATCGCGGTGACGTTACGTTGCAGGCTGGGCGCACCGCCGCCGGTGCCGAGGAATGTCAGTTGCATAATATTCTTCCCTGTAAGCGGAACCTGAATTTGACCCTATCATAAACATAGGCGCAATCTTTGCGCGTCTCGCTATCGTAGCGTTAAACTCTATGCCAATTTTCTTCCAACAGATGGACACAACGGATGACCAGACATTTTGACTACCTCGCTATCGGCGGCGGCAGCGGCGGTATCGCCTCGATTAACCGTGCCGCGATGCATGGCCAGAAGTGCGCGCTGATTGAAGCCAAAGAGCTGGGCGGCACCTGTGTCAACGTCGGCTGCGTACCGAAAAAGGTCATGTGGCATGCGGCGCAAATCGCTGAAGCTATTCATCTTTATGGGCCAGATTATGGCTTCGACACCACGGTAAACCGTTTTGACTGGTCAATTCTGGTGAAAAACCGTAGCGCCTACATCGACCGCATTCACAGCTCGTACGACAACGTGCTGGGTAAAAACAAGGTTGAAGTGATCAAAGGCTTCGCGCGCTTTATCGATGCGAATACCGTGGAAGTGAACGGTGAAACCATTACTGCCGATCATATTCTGATCGCCACCGGCGGACGCCCAAGCCATCCCAACGTGCCGGGCGCGGAATACGGTATCGACTCTGACGGTTTCTTTGAGCTCGATGCCCTGCCAAAACGCGTGGCGGTCGTGGGCGCAGGCTATATCGCGGTGGAACTGGCGGGCGTGGTCAATGCGCTGGGTGCAGAAACGCATCTGTTCGTACGTAAGCATGCGCCGCTGCGCAGTTTCGATCCGCTGATCGTCGATACGTTGGTAGAAGTGATGCAAGCCGAAGGCCCAATGCTGCACACCGAATCGATTCCGAAAGCCGTGATCAAAAACGCCGACGGCAGCCTGACGCTGCAGCTGGAAAGCGGCCACGAGCAAACCGTCGATTGCCTGGTGTGGGCGATTGGCCGTGAACCAGCAACCGACAACCTCAATCTGGCGGCAACCGGCGTGGTGCTGAACGACAAAGGCTACATCAACGTCGATAAATTCCAGAACACCAACGTGAAAGGCATCTACGCGGTGGGCGATAACACCGGCGCGGTGGAACTGACGCCAGTGGCCGTTGCCGCAGGCCGTCGTCTCTCCGAGCGTCTGTTTAACAACAAACCGGACGAGCATCTGGATTACAGCAACGTGCCGACTGTGGTGTTCAGCCATCCGCCAATTGGTACCGTGGGACTGACCGAACCGCAGGCGCGCGAACAGTACGGCGACGACCAGGTGAAAGTGTACAAATCCTCCTTCACCGCGATGTACACCGCCGTTACCCAGCATCGCCAGCCTTGCCGCATGAAGCTGGTGTGCGTTGGCCCGGAAGAAAAGATTGTCGGCATTCACGGTATCGGCAACGGTATGGATGAGATGCTGCAAGGCTTCGCGGTGGCGCTGAAAATGGGCGCGACCAAGAAAGACTTCGATAACACCGTAGCGATTCACCCAACGGCGGCGGAAGAGTTTGTGACGATGCGTTAATATTTCCTGTCGGAAATGAAAAACCAGCCATTTATTCATGGCTGGTTTTTTTATGGCTGTAATTTACATTCCGTTTTCTTCACTACTCAATAATGCATGCACAGGATAAGATTTATTTCTTTGTCGGCGGTCGCCATTAATGCGCACTGAAAATTCAATGGCATTACCAGTTTAAATATTTTTACGGGGAGAACGGTGTGAACAAAGGTCGGAAGCGGGCATGAATATTATCGATATCATTATGTCCGCAGGCAAAGCCTCGGTAGACGTGGCCCTCTACACGTTGATTCCGATTATGGTGGTGATGTTATTCATCATGAAATATCTGGAGGTCAAAGGTCTACTTGATTTTGTTGTGCGTCATGCCACGCCGTTATTAAAACCTTTCGGTATTACCGGGCTGGCATTTTTTGCCATGATTCAGCTTAATTTCGTCAGCTTTGCGGCCCCGCTGGCGGCGCTCGCCATTATGGAAAAGCGCGGCACTTCCGATCGTCATATGGCGGCCACGTTGGCGATGCTGTTTGCCATGGGCCAGGCCAGCACCTTTTATCCGCTGATTCCGGCGGGATTACACTGGAGTACGGCGCTGATTATTTCGATCTGCGGCGGCGTATTAGCGGCAGCGGCAACCTATCACCTGTTTGGCCGTAAACTCTCGGATGCGGCGCTGTTGAATGAAGATGAAGCCGTCACCAGCAGCGAAACGAAAATGGGGCTGATTGGCATCATTAATAGCGCCGGTTCCGATGCGATTCGTCTGGCGCTGGGTTCGCTACCGATGCTGATTATCTCGTTGTCGGTGGTCGGTATTTTGAAGGAAGCGGGCGGGATTGAAACGCTCACGCGTCTGGTGTCACCGCTGCTGGATAAGCTAAATATCTCCGAAGTTTATATTCTGCCAGCGCTGACTAAATGTCTGGCAGGCGGCACCGCCTATTACGGCGTGGTGGCGGGATTGGTGGAGAAAGGCTTATACAGCGCGCACAACATCAACGCGTCGGCGGGATTGCTGATTCAAACCTTCGATCTGCCCGGCATCGGGATCTACCTTGGCCTGTCGAGCCGATTCCCGCGCCTGTTCCGCTTTGCCGTGCCCGGCATTATGCTCGGTATTGCCCTGCGAGCGATGGTGCACGCCATCCTGTTCTGATTATTGCTGGCGCTGAATACGCTTTTCAGCGCCATTTAGTAAATAACACTACAATTCACAGGCGTTATTTATTATTAGCCCTATTAATTTCATCGTTATTTTCACCCATTGCATTAGTGATATTTTTAGTACTATTATCGCAACAGATATTTCAACTATAAAATTAATCCTGATTAAATATCGGGTTAATTTACCAAGCCCTTAACTTCATTGCAGGTAATATTCCTGTATATCCTTTTTTTGCAGACAGGGTAACTCCATGAGCGCTAAGCAGATAACCTGGAATGGCGGATTACAACCGGAAGCCATCGATATTCTGGCGAAAGATGGCGGCATAATCGTTAGCCCAACCAAAGTGGGCTACATCATCATGACCTCCGATAAAGCCGGACTGGAGCGTAAGTTCGAAGCCAAGCAGCGCAAGCGCAACAAGCCTGGCGTGGTGCTGTGCGGCTCGCTGGAACAGCTGCGTTCGCTGGCGCAGCTCACACCAGAAATCGACCAGCTTTATCAGCGTCACTGGGATGAAGATATTCTGCTGGGCTGTATTCTTCCGTGGCGCGATGATGCGCTGTCGCGTATTCCCGATGATGGCTCAAAAGAGCTGATGATGGATGGCCGTCAAACCAGCTGCTTCGTGATTAAATTCGGCAAGCCAGGCGAAAATATCGCAAAAGCATTATGGGATACTCACGGGAAATTCTCCTTTGCCAGCTCAGCCAATCCATCTGGGCAGGGAAATCGCGGTTTGGTCGAAGGTATTGGCGAGCGTATTGAAGCCCGCGCCGATTTAATTATTGAAGCCAATGCTTACGTGAAATCCATTCAACCTAACGATGCCAATAAAGTGCGCTATGAACAAGGCGTTATGGTATCGATGGTTGATAGCGAAGGTCGTCTGATTCCACAGCAAAATGGCGAGCGCAAAATCACGCCGTGCCCGGTGCTGATTCGTAAAGGGTTGGATGTGGATAAAATTATGGCGCTGCTGTCCGAGATCTTCCCGTCTTGGGATTACCGCCACGGCGATTATTACTGATTTGCGGTTTGGTCGCCATGAATGGCGACCCTACAGATTACACATCCGCGCCAAACGCCACATCCCGTTGGCCGCGCAGTTCTGCCAGCCGGCTTTCCAGCGCCGTTTCGATATTCTGATACGCCGTGCTACCGAGCGCTAATCGCAGCGGCATGCTGGGCTGATCCAGCGTGGCGATCATCGCCGTGACGCATTTCCCGGCATCGCCGGCAATGGTGAAATCGCCCGAAAAAATCGCCTGGCGCAGCTGGCCTGCGGCGTTATCGCGATAAACCGCCAGCGCATCGGCCACATCCAGACCCGCACCAAAATGGGTTGCGGTCGGGCCGGGTTCCACCAGCAGGAAATCAACACCGAAGCTGGCGACTTCCTGACGCACCGCTTCGACAAACCCTTCAATGCCCCATTTCGTGGCGTGATACAGGCTGAAGTTGGGATAGGCGATTTGGCCGCCTTCGGAGGAAACCTGCGCGATGCGCCCGCCGCCCTGCTGCCGCAGGAAAGGGATCACCGCGCGAATCAGCTGGATTGAACCGGTAAGATTGGTGACGATCTGGCGCTCAATCTGCGCATCGCTCAACTCTTCAGCCGCGCCAAACAGACCGTAAGCTGCGTTGCTCACCACCACATCAATGCGATCGACGGCGGCAAAAGCGCGTTCAATCGCGGGCGCGATGCTGGCGGTGTGCGCCAAATCCAGCGCAATAATCTGCAGCTGTTCGCCGTAGGTTTGCTGCAGATCGGCCATCGCCTGCTCACGTCGCACCGTTGCCAATACGCGATCGCCGCGCGCCAGTAAACGTTCACTCATCAATCGGCCCAGCCCGCTGCTGGCACCAGTAATTAACCAGGTCTTCATGTTGTGCTCCTCATATTGAAAACCTGATGGTAGATCGCTTTACTGGTGGAGATAATCTACCTAATCGCGCATGAACCGGTGAGGAAAAACCACCAATGAGACGTCCTTCCTGGCACGAACTGCAGGCCATCAAAACGCTGGGCGAGCAGCGCAGCTTTCGCCGTGCCGCTGAAATGCTCGGCTTAAAGCGCTCGTCGCTCAGCCATCTGGTGAAAACGCTGGAGCACAATCTTGGCGTACAGCTGTTTCAACGCACCACGCGCAGCGTGTCGCTCACCGATGCCGGGCAGCAACTGCTGGATCGGCTTTCGCCTCTGCTGAACCAGATGGATGATGTGCTGCATGACATCTCCGCCAGCCGTCATCAGCATTACGGCACGCTGCGCATCAGCGCCAGCGATGCCTCGATCGGTTTGCTGCTGGATCACGTAGTGGCGGACTTTAGCGCGCGCTATCCCGATATTCAGCTCGATTTCGCCGCGCAAGGTGCGTTAGTGGATATCACCGCCGCCGGTTTTGATGCCGGCATTCGGCTGATTGAGGATGTACCGCAGGATATGGTGGCCGTTCCGCTTGGCGGCCCGCTGACGTTTGTCACCGTCGCCGCGCCCGCTTATCTGACAAGAAACGCGTCGATTCTTCATCCGCGCGATCTGCTGCAACAGCAGTGCATTCGCCAGCGCTTGCCAAGCGGTAAACGATATCAGTGGGAATATGCGCAGGCGGGCGAAAAGCATGAGATTGACGTGCCAGGCACGCTGACGTTAGACAGCAACGCGCTGATGGCGCAGGCCGCTCTCGCCGGTTTGGGCATTGCGTATGTGCCATCGCTGTATGTGGAGAAAGAACTGCGCAGCGGCCAGCTGGTGGAGCTGCTGGCCGAGTGGCGGGTGCAATCGGCGGGGATTGCGCTGTGGTTCCCGCCCAACCGACATCAATCCATGGCGCTGCGGCTGTTTATCGATGCCCTGAAAGTCAGCCTGCCTCACTACGCGTGAGGTCGAGAAACACGGTTTCAGTCTTAAAACCTTCAGCAACGGCGTTGCTCTCTTCATGCCCGGCGGCGTAACCTATCTTCACAAAACCTAAAAAATACACCATCGCAAAATGATCGTACGTCCTCATCAACACTGGTTTCTCCGGCTGTTTGACTGGCATGGATCGGTGCTCAGCAATATCGTGTTCCGCCTGTCGCTCAATCTGCTGATGTCGCTGATCGCCATCTTTGGTTATCCGTGGTACTCCACTTTCGGCATTCACCTCACCACCGCGCCTTTTAGTTTGGTCGGTGTGTCGATCGCTATCTTTCTCGGCTTTCGTAATAACGCCAGCTATGCGCGTTTTATCGAAGCTCGCACCTTGTGGGGCAGCCTGCATATCACCCAACGCTCGCTGCTGCGGCAGATCAAAAGCATTCGTGGCCTGAGTGAAGAACAGGTAAAGGGATTTACCGGCTTGCTGCTGGCGTTCTGCTGGAGCCTGAAACATGGCCTGCGTAAAACCGATGTGCAGGCCGATTTACAGCGTTTGCTGCCAGCTAGCTGGCACAGCAAAGTGCTGCATCATCCGATGCCAACGTCGCAGATTTTATTATGTCTGAGTGAATGGCTGGCGCAGCGCCGCGATGAAGGGTTGGTGTCGGATATTGTCTGGCAGAGCATTGATGAAAATCTTAACCAGCTATCGGCGATTCTGGGCGGTTGCGATCGCATTGCCAGCACACCGATTCCATTCGCCTACAGCCTGATTCTGCATCGCACGGTTTACCTGTTCTGTACGCTGCTGCCGTTTGCGCTGGTGGCGGATTTACACCTGATGACGCCGCTGGTGTCGATGTTTATCTCCTACACCTTTTTGTCGCTGGAAGCGCTGGCGGAGGAGCTGGAACATCCGTTTGGCACCGCACCGAATCATCTGCCGCTTGATGCGCTGTGCGTCAATATCGAACGCAATTTGAAAGCGATGAATGGCGATACGCCGCTGCCGGAACCGCTGCAGCCGGATGCGAATTTTAATTTGACGTAATTAACCCTGATTATCCAACCAACGCACATACGCCTGATCCCACAACGCGGCTGGCGTACCCGCTTTGCCGAGACCAAAACCATGCCCGCCGCTGCTGAGTTCTATCAGCTCAACCGGCACGCGCATGCGGCGACAAGCGTCACGCATCATTTCTGTATTATGGGGGTTGGAGGTGTGATCGTCCTCGGCCTGGGCGAGAAAAGTTGGCGGATATTGGCGCGTGACGTAGTTTTGCACTGACCAGTTGGCTTCCTGGGTCGGCGTGGCGTTTTGGCCCACCATCATCAGATGCGTGTTGGTGCGCTGATACGGCGCTTCAAGGGTGATCACCGGATAAATCAGCCCAACGCTATCCACAATTGGCCTGACCTGATCCAGCGGATCCTGCGCCGGATAGGATTCAAAATCCGGACGCGCCGCCGCCATGCCGAGCAGATGGCCACCGGCGGAGAAGCCCAACACATGCACTTTGCGCTCCATCGAACGTACCAGACGAATGGCACGTTGCGCATCCTGCAGCGGTGCCAGATTGCCCGCCTGCCACTTCTCACCCGGTAAACGGTAGCTAAGCACATACACCGTATAGCCGCTGCCATTCAGCCAGCGCGCCACCGGCCAGGCTTCGCGGCCCATACCGATAAAACGATAGCCGCCGCCCGCCGCCACAATCACCGCTTCGCCGTTGGGATTTTCCGGGCGGAAACGTTGAATCGCGGGTGAAACGATATTGGTCCAGGAGCCATGGCGATCGACTTTGAGCAAGCCTGAAGGGCCGCCGCCGCCGGGCGGATCGTCGGGCCACAACGGAATGACATCATCGCGAGCAAAGAGTTTGCCCGTGGTCATCGAGAGAACGGTTGCTCCAGTAGCCAACAAAAAGTGACGACGTGTAATCATCTTGCCCAGTGCCAGTATGCAAAAAATGCCAGCTTCAACAGCTGAATCTCATTATGTGACGCATGTCTGATTTCGACGTTGGCGATTATGTACGTAAATCGTACAAAAAAGCCATAAAAAACGCGCCTGAAAAGGCGCGTATTCTTGCGATAAATAGAACTAATCCTGCTGTTGGAATTGGGTCATCACTGTTTGTTCACACTGCTGCTGATCTTTACGCAATTTGCCGCGCTCATCCTCGCCCAACTCCAGCCACGCGCTAATCACTTCCTGCGCGATTTCTTCATTAAATTCAGGCTGCTGCATAGACGACGAAGACTGGCTGGCCGCGAGTTGTGACTTCAGCTTCTCCGTGTAGCCATCCAAATCGCTGGTCTTCTTTTCACTGCTCACCAGATGACACAGCTGGCTGGCATAAACATTCTCTTCCTGATTATTTTCACCGTCGGCAGCCAGGGCACCGGCTGACAGCGACAGCCCAACGAGGGCGAGTAATAACGCTTTCATAATAGGCTCCAATAATTTCCAATAAATCAGTTTTCGTTTTGTTCGGCGCGTGCGGCCTGACGGGCAGCACGCCAGTTTAACAACGGCGTGACCGTGATGCCGTGCAACACAATGCTGCACACCACTAACGTCAGCGCCATATCCACCATCTGTTCCGCCTGCGGTCCACGCATGCCGTGCACCCATGCATAGGCAATATAATTGATACTGCCGATGCCGCGAATACCCAGCCAGCCAATCAGCAAACGTCGCATCAGCGGAATATCGCAGCGCCATGTGGTGATCCATACCGCCAGCGGACGCACCACCACAAACAGCAGCAGCGCGAGGCCGATACCGGTGAGATTCCAGTGCTGCGCCAGCGTAATGCCCAGCACCACCATCATGCCCGCCGCCAGCAAACGCTCGATGGTATCACCAAATGAGAGCGCATCGCCGATCACCAAACCCACCGATTTGACCATGCCGCTGCTGCCCTGCGCCATCCGCTGACCGGTATTGACGCGCGCTTCTGCCGGTAAGAAACGCTCCTCTTCAGACATCTCATCTTGCGGATAGTGCTTCACCACGCGCAATTCCGCGCGACGTAACCCGACGCCCGCCGCAAAAGTGGCGAGGAAGCCCGACGCATCAACCGACTGCGCAGCAGCATAGCTCAACGCAATCAGCGCCAGTGCGAACAGATCGTTGGGTGCCACATCCTGATTGGCGGTACGTAAATGCGTCGCCAGCTGACCGATCAGCCAACCCAGCGCAAAGCCAATTCCCAGTCCGCCGCCAATCGCCCACAGCGCATCTTTGGCGAACCATTCGCCCAGCGCAGCGGTACTCAATTCGCCCGGCTGCAACAGCAAAATCGCCAGCATCAGCAGCGGCAGCGCGGAACCGTCGTTCATGCCCGCTTCGCTGGAGAGCGCCACGCGCAGGGCATCGTCATCACGCGCATCGTTCACGGAAATCAGGCTGGCGAGCACCGGATCGGTCGGCGCAACAATGGCACCAAACGCCAGCGACATCGCCCAATCGAAGCCAGTGATCCAGTGCACCAGCAGCGTCATGCCGCCGACGGTAAGCAGCATCGCCGGAAACGCCAGCCTGACGCCAAGCCGCCACGCATGCGCGTTGAGCGGCAAGCGCAGTTTCAGCCCGGTGATAAACAGCGAGGCCGCCATAGCGATTTCAGTGAGATGCGCGGCGAGGTTGGCGTGACCGATGATGTCGACTTGCAGCAGATTGAGCATCCACGGACCACACAGGATGCCCGCGAACAGGTAGAGACCAAATGAGGTCACTGGCCCACGGTGAATCCACCCGGAAGCCAGTGACATAAGGAGTAAAAGACCGCCGGTGGCGGCGGTCCAGGCCAGGAAATTCATAACGCTCCGTTTTTAAATGACATTCTCCTTTAAGCCTGGCACATGTTAAGCGATCAGTTTTTCAGATGACGGCTGGCGAGGCGAATCATCAGGGCAAGCGCAGCGGCCAACGTTGCGAGTGCGACTACACCGGTCCAGCCCCAGTGTGCCAGCGCCAGGCTTCCCAGCGCCGCACCGGTTGCCATGCCGATAAACACCACGGTAAACATCAGGGCGTTAAGGCGGCTGCGTGCTTCTGGTGCCAGGCTGTAAACCAGCGTCTGATGCGCCACCAGCGTGGCCTGCACACCCAAATCAAAACCGATGGTGCTGATGATAATCAGACCCAGCTGAGCCGGCATCGGCAGCAGCGGCAGCAGGAACATCAGCGCAAATGACACCATAACCAGCGTGGCACCGTACTGCGTAACACGCGCTGGACCGATGCGATCCGCCACGCTGCCAGCTAACGGCGCGGCCAGAGCGCCTGCGGCACCCGCAAGGCCGAATGCGCCAGCGACGGCGCTGTCCAGATGGAAGTTTTGACTGAGCATCAACGCCAGCGTTGACCAGAAGGCGCTAAAGCCCACCGACAACAATCCTTGCGCCAGCGCGGCACGGCGCAGCGTCTGATGGTGCTGCCACAGATGCGCCAGCGACAGCAGCAGACGCGGATAGCTCACCGACGTGCCTGGCGTAAAGCGCGGCAGCACGCGCCACAGCGCAACGCTAATCAGCAACACCGCTACCGCCGCAATCATGTACATGGTGCGCCAGCCGAAATACTCCGCCACCACGCCGCTCACCACGCGTGACAGCAAAATCCCCACCAGCAATCCCGTCATCACCGTGCCGACGGTTTTGCCTCGACTGCGCTCCGGCGCTAACGCCGCTGACGCTGGCACGATGTCCTGCGCCACGGTGGCGGTTAAACCGGTGACGAAGCTGGCGACCAGCAAGGCATTTAATCCGCCCGAGAAGCCACACAGCAGCAGCGCAGCAACCAGCAGCAAACCTTTAATCAGAATAATGGTGCGACGATCGTGACGGTCACCGAGCGGGGCCAGCAGCAAAATCCCCAGCGCGTAACCGGCTTGCGTCAACATCGGCACCATGCCGACGCTGCCGATCCCGACGTTGAACTGTTTGCTGATGATATCCAGCATCGGCTGGCTGTAGTAAATCGATGCGACGCTGAGTCCGGCACCGGCCGCGAGCGTGAAGACCAGCGGCGCGGGCAGTTTTTCAGCTGGCATGGCTGACGTTGAGATGGCTGACATAGTGGATTCCCCCGTGAAAGTGCGCTTATTAAAGCGCGTCGCCGCCATACGCGGTAGACTGCTCAAACACAGAACTGTTATGCGTGGTGCGTATGAACAACATCTCCAGTCTTGATCGCATCGAACTGATGCAGACCTTTATCCGCATCGTCGAGAGCGGATCGCTCTCAGCCGCAGCTACTCAACTCGGTACCACGCAACCCACCATCAGCCGTCGTCTGCAGGCGCTTGAGCAGCGGCTCGGCCTCAAACTGATTATGCGCACCACGCATGCGCTGAAACTTACCGACGATGGCGAGCGCTGTTATGCGCAGGCGCGTCAGCTGGTGGCGACCTGGCACGCGCTGGAAGATGATCTCACCGGCGCCAGCGACGACCCGATTGGCACCTTGCGCGTGCGGGCGCCGCATGCGTTTGGCCAGGATCAGCTGATTGAACCGCTGATTGATTATCTGCATCGCTATCCACGCTTAAACGTGGAGTGGATGCTGAATGACCGCACGCCAGACTTCATCAGCGAAAACATCGACTGTGCGATTCAGGTCGGTGCGCCCAGCGATGCGTCAATCGTGGCGGTGTTATTGGCGGAAGTGCCGCGCTTTGTGGTGGCGGCACCGTCGCTGCTGGCCGCGCATCCGCCGGTGGATGAGGTGTCGCAGCTCACTCATTTGCCGTGGCTGGCGCTGACCAGTTTTTATCGCAACGAAATCGCCTTGCAGCGTATTAGTGATGGTCAACCGCTGAATCTGGCGATTGCGCCGCGCCTCGCCAGCGACAGTTTGTACGCGGTGCGCAAAGCCGCCATTGCGGGCATGGGCGCGGCGGTGGTGTCGTCGTGGGTGGTGCAGGAGGATTTGGCGAAAGGCGATTTGATTCAGCTGTTGCCGGAGTGGCAAGCGCCGCCGCTGCCGGTGTGGCTGACTTATCCGTGGGCGAGCTATTATCCGGCGCGATTACAGAAGTTTTTCGCCATGATTCGCGAAGTGATGCCGAAGTTAGCGGGAGCACAGCCGCCAACGCGGTAGCGGTTTTCCCTCACCCTAACCCTCTCCCAAAGGGAGAGGGAACCGATGGTAGCAGGGTCAGCCCCCTCGCCCGCTTGCGGGAGAGGGCTGGGGTGAGGGCCAGCGCGCACCCAACTACATCTTCACCGCTTTCTTATCCCCCTTCGACATATTATCCAGCCAGCCCATCACAAAGGCCGACAGCACAAACGTCAGGTGGATAATCACGTACCACATCAGCTTTTCATTCTCGATGTTGCGCGCATCCATAAAAATACGCAGCAGGTGAATCGATGAAATCGCCACAATCGAGGCCGCCACTTTGTTTTTCAACGAGCCGGAGTCCATTTTACCGAGCCAGCTCAGCTTCTCTCTGTGCTCATCAATATCCAGCTTGGAGACAAAGTTCTCGTAACCCGAGAGCATCACCATCACCAGCAAACCGCCGACCAGCGTCATATCCACCAGCGACAGCAGCAACAGAATCAAATCGTTCTCCGCGATGGTGAAGACGTGCGGCAACAGGTGAAAAATTTCCTGGAAGAATTTGATGGTCAGCGCCAGCAGGCCCAACGAAAGTCCCATGTAAACCGGAGCCAGCAGCCAGCGCGATGAATACATCAGGTTTTCGATAAAACGTTCCATAAGTTCCCATTAATCAACAGACAAGTGGGCGAGTATAACCGAACTTATGTGAAGTTATTTCAGCCCTTCTTCAGAAATTTCCGGTGCGGCGGGCAGCGGCAATGACAAACGGAACACCGCGCCGCCTTCCGGCCGATTCTCCGCCCAGATGCGCCCGCGATGGGATTCGATAATGGTTTTACCGATCGCCAAGCCCAATCCGACGCCCGGCACCGCTGACTCTTTATCGCCGCGCGCAAACTTGTCAAAAATACGCGTCAGGTTCTCCGGCGCGATGCCGGGACCGCTATCCCACACCGCGATCTCCAGCCGATCGCGATCGCGCCACGCCCGAATACCATGCTGCGCGGCGTTGCCGGCGTATTTCAGGCTGTTTTCGATCAGATTGGTAAACACCCGTTCCAGCATGGCGCTGTCGCCTTTAATCAGCACCATCTCGGGTAAATCGAGCATAAATTCATGGCCCTTCAGCGACGGGCCCATGCTGCTCAGCGCACCGCCAATCACCTCATCCAGCGCTACCCACTCTTCACGCAGATTGAGCCCGCCAGACTGAATGCGCGCCATATCCAGCATGTTGCTCACCAGCCGGATGGTGCTCAGCGTCTGTTCGCGAATCTGATTGGCCTGGCCGACGTACTTCGACTCTTCACTGGCGAGATCGAGCATCAGCATCTCCGCCTGACCAAACAGCACCGTCAGCGGCGTACGCAGGTCGTGCGATAGCGCTGACAGCAGCGCATTGCGCAGCTGCTCGCGTTCTGCGGACAGCCGCGACGCCGCCTCACTGTGCGACAGCGCCATGCGTTCCAGCGCGTTGGCAATCAGCACGGTGAAGGTTTCCAGTAAACGCTGCTGCTCGGGAATCATCAGCTGGCGCAGGTTTTCCGGTTCCACTACCAGCAAGCCGCGACAGTGATTGCCGCTTTTCAGCGGCAGAATCTGATACGGCACCGCAGGCAAAGTATCGGTGCCCGCGCCCGCCGGTTGGCCTTTGCTGTAACTCCATTTGGCGATGGCCAGATCCGGCGGCGTGCCAATCGCGGTATCGCCCACGGTTTGCAGCTCGCCCTGCTCATCCGGCAGCAGCAGCAAACTGCGCGCCTGCAAGGTGACATCGATGATGCGCTGGCTGGTGCTGGCGATATCCTGCGGCGTCAGGTCGCTGCCGAGCGCTTTCGCCATCTCATACAGATGCCGCGCGCGCTGTTCCCGATAGCGCGCCACTTTAGCCTGATAGCGCACGCCAGCGGTGAGATTCCCGACAATCACGCCCACTGCCAGCATCACCGCGAAGGTCACCAGATACTGCAAATCTGACACCGCAACGGTGCCGGTCGGCGCAACAAAGAACAGGTCGAAGGCGATGATGTTGATCACCGTGGCGAACACCGACGGCCAGCGGCCATAGCGCAGTGCCACCAGCACTACCGCCAGCAGATAAATCATCACGCTGTTGGCGGGATCAAACTCAACTAACAGCCAGCGCCCAACGCCGGTGACCAAAATACACAGCAGCAGCGCCATCAAACAGCCGCGCAGATAGAGCCGCCATTTTTCGCTGCTGGCGCGCTGGCCGCTGAGCGGATGCGGTGCATCGCGCACCGGTTCATCCAATGCCACCACCAGCAAATCGAGATCCGGGCCGAGTTCGCCGAGGCGCTGGGCAAAGCTGTCGCGCCGCCAGCGCCGTTGCGGCTGGCGACCGGTTACGATTTTGCCGAGATTGTGCTCGCGCGCGTAGCGCAACACTGCGCGCGCTTCATCGGGATCGGAGAGCGTGGCGGTTTCCGCGCCAAGTTCCTGCGCCAGCTGCAGCGTGCGCAGGATGGCGCGACGACGTGCTTCCGGCAGCCGATTGAGGCGCGGCGTTTCGACATACACCGCGTGCCATTCGCTGCCAAGCCGCGCCGCTAAACGTGCTGCGGTGCGCACCAGCTTTTCGCTGCCGGTATCGTCGCCAATGCACAGCAGAATGGCATCACGCGTATGCCACACTTTGTCGCGGCCTTGCTGATCGCGCCAGGCGCGCATCTGGTCATCCACGCGATCGGCGGTGCGACGCAGCGCCAGCTCGCGCAGTGCGAACAGATTGCCTTTACGGAAGAAGTTTTCGATGGCGCGTTCGGCGCGGTCGCCGACGTAGACTTTGCCCTCTTTCAGCCGCTGACGCAGATCGTCCGGCGGCAGATCCACCAGCACCACTTCGTCGGCACTGTCAAAGAAGGGATCGGGCACGGTTTCGCGCACCTGAATACCGGTGACGCCGCCGACCACATCATTCAGGCTTTCCAGATGCTGGACGTTAACGGTGGTGATGACGTCGATGCCCGCTTCGAGCAGCTCTTCAATGTCCTGCCAGCGCTTGGGATGGCGCGAACCCTGCACGTTGGTGTGCGCCAGTTCATCCATCAGGATCACCGCCGGATGACGCGCTAATGCCGTATCGAGGTCGAATTCGGCGTGGCGTGAACGCCCGGTGGCACGACGGGGCAACAGCGCCAGCCCGTTGAGCAGCGCGGCGGTCTCTGCGCGATCGTGGGTTTCCACCACGCCCGCAAGCACGTCGAGACCTTGTGCGCGCAGGCGCTGCGCCTCCTGCAGCATGGCGAAGGTTTTTCCCACGCCCGCGCAGGCGCCGAAGTAGATTTTCAGCTTACCGCGATGGCTGTCGCTGTGGTTTAGCAGTAGCGCATCGGGATCGGGGCGGGGCAGTTCATCATGTAGGTCGTTCAAAGAATCCGTCCAATTAATCGAGGTTCCGTGCGGCCATGAAAACGGTCGCCATCAATGGCGACCCTACGGGTTTATTGCAAATCATCCAGCGCCAGATTGAGGCGCAGCACGTTTACCGTCTCTTCGCCGACAAACGGCAACAGCGGGCGCTCGGTATGGCGCACAATCAGCGCCTCAACATCTTTCAGCGCCATGTTGCGTGCGGCGGCAATGCGCGGTGCCTGCCACAACGCGGCTTCCGGCGAAATGTCCGGGTCTAATCCGCTCGCCGATGCCGTCACTAACTCCACCGGCACCGCTTTGGGTGCTTGCGGATTAGCCGCACGCAGCGCAGCGACGCGTTCTGCCACCGCTTTGTCCAGTGCCGGATTGCTGCCTGCCAGATTGCTGCCGCTCGAGGCCAGCGCATTATAAGGCGCATCACCGGTTGCGGAAGGTCGGCCCCAAAAGTGGCCCGGCTGATTAAATGCCTGGCCGATCTGCTCGGAACCGCGTACCGCGCCATCCTGCTCAATCAGCGAACCGTTGGCCTGTGATGGGAACCACCATTGCGCCAGACCGGTAGTGAGCAGCGGATAGACCGCGCCGGTGAGCAGCGTAAGCACTAATAACAATACAATAGCCGGACGTAACTGACTCATTTCTCTTCTCCTTAAGCCAGACCAAGCAGCGTCAGCAGCAGGTCGATGGCTTTAATACCCATAAACGGCACCACCAATCCGCCCGCACCGTAAATCCACAGGTTGCGACGCAGCAGCGCCGCCGCGCTCAGCGGGCGATAACTCACGCCTTTCAGCGCCAGCGGAATCAGGAACACAATCACCAGCGCGTTAAAAATCACCGCCGACAGAATTGCCGAATTCGGCGAATGCAGCCCCATCACATTCAGCATATTGAGCTGCGGATAGGTGGCGGCAAACGCGGCCGGAATAATGGCGAAATATTTCGCCACGTCGTTGGCGATACTGAAGGTGGTCAGCGAACCGCGCGTCATCAGCATCTGTTTACCGATGTGCACCACTTCCAACAGCTTGGTCGGATTCGAGTCGAGATCGACCATGTTGCCGGCCTCTTTCGCCGCCTGAGTACCGGAGTTCATCGCCACCGCCACGTCGGCCTGCGCCAGCGCCGGTGCGTCGTTGGTGCCGTCGCCGGTCATCGCCACTAAACGCCCTTCGGCCTGATACTGGCGAATCAGCGCCAGCTTGGCTTCCGGCGTCGCTTCCGACAGGAAATCATCGACGCCCGCTTCCGCCGCAATCGCCGCCGCCGTTAACGGGTTATCGCCGGTGATCATTACCGTTTTAATGCCCATCTTACGCAGCTCGGCAAAGCGCTCTTTGATGCCGCCTTTAACGATATCTTTCAGCGCCACCACGCCCAGCACCTGCGCGCCTTCCGAGACCACCAGCGGCGTGCCGCCCGCGCGCGCCACCTCTTCCACCGCAGCATTCACTTCCAGCGGGAAACGGCCATGATTGGCTTCGATGTGGCGACGAACCGCATCGACCGCACCTTTGCGGATCAGACGATCCTGCACGTTGACGCCGCTCATACGCGTTTGCGCCGAGAAGGGAATAAAGCTCGCGCCCATGCTGCTGAGATCGCGCTCGCGCAGGTTAAATTTCTGCTTCGCCAGCACCACGATGCTGCGTCCTTCTGGCGTTTCATCGGCCAGCGACGCCAGCTGCGCCGCATCAGCCAGTTGCTGTTCGCTGACGCCCGGCGCAGGCAGGAACTGCGTTGCCTGACGGTTACCCAGCGTGATGGTGCCGGTTTTATCCAGCATCAGTACATCGACGTCGCCTGCCGCTTCCACCGCACGGCCGCTGGTGGCAATCACGTTCGCGCCCAACATGCGGCTCATGCCCGCCACACCGATGGCCGACAGCAGGCCGCCGATGGTGGTAGGAATCAGACACACCAGCAGCGCCACCAGCACCGTGATGCTGACTGGCGTGCCGCCATACGCCGAGAATGGCCACAGCGTGGCGGTTGCCAACAGGAACACTATCGTCAGCGACACCAGCAGAATAGTCAGTGCCACTTCGTTCGGCGTTTTACGGCGTTTTGCGCCTTCCACCATCGCAATCATGCGATCGAGGAAGGTTTCACCCGGATTGACGCTGCACTGAATCACCAGCCAGTCGGACAGAATGCGCGTACCGCCGGTCACGGAGGAGAAGTCACCGCCCGATTCACGGATCACCGGCGCGGATTCACCGGTAATGGCGCTCTCATCCACCGACGCGCCGCCTTCCAGCACTTCGCCGTCGCATGGAATGATGTCACCGGCTTCCACCAGCACCACATCGCCTTTGCGCAGCGTATCGGCCGCCACGCTGTGCCACGCTGCGCCATAACGCGCTTCGGCCAGTTTTTTTGCATCGCTGGTTTTGCTGATGCCTTTCAGGCTGTTGGCCTGCGCCTTGCTGCGCCCTTCCGCCAGCGCTTCGGCGAAGTTGGCGAACAGCACGGTGAACCACAGCCAGATGGCGACGCCGGCGGTAAAGCCCGCGTTGCCGCTGAGCGTGCCGCTGGCCATGCCCACCGCCAATACCGAGGTCAGCACGCTGCCGATCCACACCAAAAACATCACCGGGTTGCGGAACTGCACGCGCGGATCGAGTTTTTTCAGCGCATCCAGCATGGCAACGCGGGTGAGCGCCGCATCAAACAGCGCCAGTTGTTGACGACTCATGATTCCGTTATCCCTGAATAAGTTGCAGATGTTCCGCGACCGGGCCTAATGCCAGCGCGGGGATGAACGTCAATGCGCCCACCAGCAAGACGGTGCCAATCAGCAGCGCGATAAACAGCGGGCCGTGGGTTGGCAGCGTACCGTTGCCCACCGGCTGAATTTTCTTCGCCGCCAGCGAACCGGCAATCGCCAGCACCGGAATGATGATGCCGAAGCGACCCACCAACATGCAGAAGCCGAGCAGCAGATTCCAGAACGGCGTGTTGGCGCTCAATCCGGCAAAGGCGCTGCCGTTGTTGTTAGAGGCCGATGACACCGCATACAGCACTTCGCTGAAGCCATGAATGCCGGGATTGGCCATGCCGGCGCGACCGGCGTCGGTCATCATCGCCAGCGCGCTGCCAAGCAGCACCAGCGTTGGCGTCACCAGAATCGCCAGCGCGGTCATCTTCATCTCCCACACGTCGATTTTTTTACCCATGTATTCTGGCGTGCGACCGATCATCAACCCGGCGATAAACACGCCGAGCAGCACGAACAGCAGCATGCCGTACAGGCCAGCACCGACGCCGCCAAATACCACTTCACCCAACTGCATCAACCACATCGGCACCATGCCGCCGAGCGCGGTGAAAGAGTCATGCATGGCGTTGACCGCACCACACGACGCCGCCGTGGTGATCACCGCAAACAAGCTGGAGTTGAGAATGCCGAAGCGCGTCTCCTTGCCTTCCATGTTGATGGCGCTGTCCGCGCCGAGCGCGAGGAAGTGCGGATTGCCACGCAGTTCGGCCCACATCACGGTGATCACCGCCAGCACGAACATGATGGTCATCGCCCACAACAGCATGTGGCCCTGACGACGATCGCCCAGATGCTGGCCAAAGGTGAAACAGAGCGCCGCCGGGATCAGGAAGATGCTCAGCATCTGCACGAAGTTGGTCAGCGCCGTCGGGTTTTCGAACGGATGCGCCGAGTTGACGTTGAAGAAACCGCCGCCGTTGGTGCCGAGCATTTTGATCGCTTCCTGCGACGCCACCGGACCGAGTGGCAGCGTCTGCTGCGCGCCTTCCAGCGTGGTGAGCGCATGGTAAGGTTCGAAGGTTTGAATGCTGCCCTGGCTGACGAAGAACAGCGCCATCAGCAGGCTGATTGGCAGCAGCACGTAAACGGTAATGCGCGTGAGATCGCGCCACGCGTTGCCGAGCGTCGCCAGCGAACGGTTGGCAAAACCACGAATCAGCGCAAACGCCACGGCGATACCGGTCGCCGCCGACAGGAAGTTCTGCACCGTGAGGCCCGCCATCTGACTGAAATAGCTCAGCGTGCTTTCCCCGGCGTAGGATTGCCAGTTGGTGTTGGTGACAAAGCTGATGGCGGTATTGAGCGCCAGATCCCAGCTCAGATTAGGCAGATGCTGCGGGTTCAGCGGCAGCGCGGCCTGTGTCATCAACATCAGCAGCAGTAAGGCAAAACCCAGCGCGTTAAACAGCAGAATCGCCAGCAAATAGTGCGGCCAGCGCATGGCGTCGCCGTCGGCACCGGCCAGTCGCCACAGCGCGCGTTCGGTACGCGGCAGCAGCGGCTTGTCAGCCACAAACAGGGCGAGATAACGTCCCAGCGGTTGTGCCAGCACCATCAGTACCAGCAGGAATACCGCAATTAGCATGAATGCATTCGCCGCCATCAGAATGCCTCCGCATTAAGCAGGGCATAAATCAGGTAGCCCAGAAGAACAAACACCAGCACGATGCCGGCTATCACGCCCACGCTCACAGCAACCTCCAGAGGATTTTGGTAGTGCTGCAAGCATGCGCGGCGCGGCATAAAGAAGAGGTAAAAAGGCGGGAAGCGGGCGTAAATAAAGTATAAAAATGGTGAAGAATTAAGCGCTTTCTAACGCCCAGATGCGGTTCAGATCGATGTTCTGCCACAAGCCGCTGTCTTCCGCGCCGGTGATGCTGTCGGTGCAGAAGCTGTCGCCAAGATCGAGCTCTTCCGGTTTTACTTCGCGCTGCGCGTGCAGTGACCAGAACACATGCACTTTGGGCTTGAGCAACGATTTTTCGCCCGCCTGCACCACTAGCGCCACGCGCCCGGAAGCCAGTCGCACCAGCGATCCCACCGGATAGATGCCGATGGTGCGCACGAAAGCGTGCAGCAGCGAGTTATCGAAGTGGCCACGCCAGCTCAACATGTTGTGCATCGCTTCGGCAGGTGTCCAGCCTTTACGATAAGGACGATTCGAGGTGACGGCATCGTAGACGTCGCACACCGATGCCATGCGCGCATACAGTGAGATCTCCTCGCCTTTCAGACCGTGCGGATAACCGTTGCCGTCGTATTTTTCATGGTGATGCAGCGCGATATCCAGCAGATCTTCACCGGCGTTAGCTTCCATTAACATCTGCGCACCGACAATCGGGTGCTGGCGCATCACGGTAAACTCTTCATCGCTGAGCTTGCCGGGCTTGTTGAGAATCTCCAGCGGCACCGCGGCTTTACCCACATCGTGTAGCAAACCGCCCATGCCAACGCGGCGCAGCTGGTGCTCATCGAGGCCCATTTTTTTGCCGAGCGAGATCATTAAGCCGCACACCGCCATCGAGTGCAGATAAGTGTAATCGTCGTGATTCTTCAGGCGCGCCACACTCAGCAGCGCAGTCGGTTCACGGGTGATCGAACCGGCTATTTGATCCACCAGATCAAGGGTGTAATCGAGGTCGAGGCCTTGCCCCATACGCGCCTCGTTAAACATCGCCAGCACCTGCGGTTTCCCCTGATTGAAGATGCTTTGCGCCTGATCCATCTCCTGGAAAAACGGGGTTTGAGGAATCTCTTTTTTCGGCGCGGGCGCAGCGGGCGCCTGAACCGATTTGTCGAGATCGATCCATAACTGCAGGATCCCCTCATTGCGGATCATCGCGATCTGGCGTTTATCAGTGATCAGCATTTGGTTGCGAATACGCTTATCTTTGACCCACCAAACCTCAAGTTTGTGGATAAACATTCCCTGCCGCAGTTCGTCAACGTTAATCAGCTTTATCACGATATCGCTCCTTAATATCAGTGGGTGGTAAGGAGGTATCGGCAGCTGAGCAAAAAATCTTCAGGAGTGATTTGTGCGATCGGTGAGGTTTGCGAGATGGGTGCGCATTAATGCGCACATTACGTCGTAGGGTCGCCATTCATGGCGACCTGGCTTGAAATCTCCTGCTCCTCGCCAACGCGTTCAATCGGTCCCATCACCAGCAGGAACAGCAAAGCAGCAACCACGCAGTGCGCGCCGACAAACACCAGCCCGATGCTGTAGCTGCCGGTTAAGCCGACGATGATGCCGAACAGCAGCGGCGTGATAAAGCCCGCCATATTGCCGATGCCGTTGAAGATCGCGCCCGCCAGGCCAACCGCTTCTTTCGGTGCGGTATCGCTGACAATCGTCCAGGTTCCGGCGCCCGCCGCCACGCCTTTGCCAAAGAAGGCGAACGACATAATGGCGATAATGCCAACGTTGCTGGGGATCACCGCCGCCAGAACCAGCGACGCCGCCATCAGCATGCCGACGATGTACGGCGTTTTACGCGCCCAGGATAAACTCCAGCCGTTTGCCAGCAGTTTGTCGGAGATATAGCCGCCGCTGATGCCGCCGACGAAGCCAAACACCGCCGGTGCGATGGTGGCAAAACCGGCGTCGAGAATGTTCATGCCACGCGCCTGCACCAGATAAATCGGGAACCAGGTGATAAAGAAGTAGCTGAGCGCGATGATGCAATATTGGCCGATATAGGCGCACCACAGCATGCGGTTGCTGAGCAACTTTTTGAACATCGCTTTGCTCAACGGCGGACGCGCTTTTAGCGTTTGCGCCGAATCAATATCGACCAGCGCGCCGCCCTGCTCGATGTAGCGCAGCTCATTTTCCGATACTCGCGGATGATGGCGCGGACTGCGCATAAAGCCCATCCAGACAAACACCGCCAGCACGCCAATGCCGCCCAGTACGAAGAACGGCCATTCCCAGCCGAAACGCGACACCAGCCAGCCGGAGAGCGGCGAGAAGATAGCGACGGCAAAATATTGCGCCGAGGCGAAGAGTGAAGAGGCGCGGCCGCGTTCGGCGCTGGGGAACCACATGATCACCGCACGGGCATTGGCGGGAAAACTCGGGGCTTCAATCAGGCCCAGCGCGAAACGCAGCGCAAACATCAATGTCAGTGCCATGGTCATGCCGCTGGAGAACTCGCCGACAAAGCCCATCAGCAGCGTGGAGATCGACCATAGCGCCAGCGTTACGCCATACACTTTTTTGGTGCCGAAGCGATCGAGAAACAGGCCGCCGGGGATCTGGCCGATCACATAGGCCCAACTAAACGCCGAGAGGATCAGGCCAAGCTGGATCGCCGACAGTCCAAACTCATCTTTGATCGCCGATCCCGAGATCGACAGGATCGAGCGGTCGGCATACGCCACCACGGAAAGAAACAGGATCAGGCACAGAATCCAAACGCGTACGTGGCTGTTCTGTGAACGATTATTGGCTTTTAGCATGGGCTGAATTCCTCAAATGAACGTGCCGGAATACCGCTTTATTTCCCTGTTCAGCAACTATAGGAGGCGGTTTCAGGCGTGGACATTGTGCGAATGACGGAATCGACGGTGCTAATGAGCGCCAGATTTAGTAGCTGGCACAAAGCAAGGTGCGGCGCTGCACAGAACCTTAAAGATCTGCGCGCCTTAGCGCCGCAATGTGCGCCAGCTCTAAGAAAATCCTTCGCATCGCAACTATGAGCGCGCGAAGCAAAGACGCACCCGAGAGCAAAGTGTGCGCCTGGCTGCAAAATCCAACCGTGCTGATTGTCAGTTGCGTAGCGGGCTCGTAGGCTGAAAATGATTTCATTGAGCCATTTTTGAACTTGATGAAACATTCATTCTAATAACAAGCTTACTCTGGAGTCTGCGATGAAAACCTTCAAGGCAATTGTGTTGCTCGGCCTGCTCTCGACATCAGCCTCGACACTGGCGGAAAAAATTGGCGTGTCGATGGCCTACTTCGATCAAAACTTCCTCACCATTATTCGCCAGTCGATTGATAAAGAAGCCAAAGCGCGTGGACTCGATATTCAGTTTGAAGATGCACGCGGTGACGTTGGACGGCAGACCGATCAGGTGCAGAGTTTTATCGGCGCGGGCGTGGATGCGATCATTGTCGATCCGGTCGATTCTGCCAGCACGCCGCAGCTCACCAAGCTCGCGCAGCAGGCAAAAATTCCGCTGGTGTACGTAAACCGCACGCCGGGCGATAAATCGCTGCCGGCCGGCGTGGTATTTGTCGGCTCCGACGAGCGTGAATCCGGCACCTTGCAGATGGAAGCGCTGGCGAAAATGGCTAACTACAAAGGCAATGTGGCGATCATGATCGGTAACCTGACCGATGCCGGTGCGCTGCAACGCACTAAAGACGTTGAGCAAGTGGTGGCGAAATATCCCGGCATGAAAGTAGTGCAGAAACAGCCCGCCAACTACGCGCGCAATGAAGGCATGGATTTAATGAATAACTGGCTGGGCAACGATGAAGCAATTGATATCGTTGCGGCCAACAACGATGAGATGGCGATTGGCGCGGCGATGGCGCTGGCCAAGGGCAATAAAAAGGTGCTGGTTGGCGGCATCGATGCCACGCCAGATGGCCTGAAAGCGCTGGCGCAGAACAAAATTCAGGTCACGGTGTTCCAGGATGCGGTCGGCCAGGGCAAAACGTCGGTGGATGTGGCGCAGAAGCTGATTAAAGGCGAGAAAGTCGATTCACACGTGTGGATCCCGTTCGAGCTGGTAACCAAAGAGAATATGCAGAGGTACGTTGATAAATCACAATAATTACCGCCAATTGTAGGGTCGCCATTTATGGCGACCGTAACGCAGGTTTAGTGCGGTTATCGACAAGGTCGCCATGAATGGCGACCCTACGGTTAACGTAATATCGCCATCTGCACGATATCGTGATACTCGCCGTCGCGCAGGCAGGCTTTGCGTTTCACGCCTTCGCGCTCGAAGCCCAGCTTCTGATACAGGCGCAGCGCGCGTTCGTTATCGTGAAACACTTCCAGCTCGATGCGCATAATGCCGAGCCAGTTAAAGGCGTAATCCATCGCGTTGCGGATCAGCTTTTCACCAATGCCGCGCCCGCCAAACGCCGGATCGACGCTGATACCAAAACTGATGCTGTGACGCGTGCGCGGACGCTGCTCGACAAACAGCGTCAGCTCGCCGACCATCGCGCCATCGATCTCCGCAACAAAGCCGATGTATCCCAGCTCATCCATCTTTTCGAATTTTTTCTGCCAGGTCGCCGCGCTCGGGCACGGCAGCTGCGTGGTCCAGCGATAAACGTCAGGATGGCTGTAAAGGCGTTGGTAGGCGGCGGCGTCGCCCGGCTCACGACCGCGAATGTGTAAATCCATGTCGGTAATCCCTTTTCACATGCACTAAGCTGTTAACTCTCACCATTTCGGGAAGAGTGATTCTATGTTGTATCGCCGTTTTGAACGTTTTATCAATATTTTCCAGGATGCGCCAACCGATTCCCCACCCGCCAGCGTCTGGCCGTTCTACTTCTACTATCTGCGTCAGGTGTGGCCGAGCTTTGTCGCGCTGCTGATTGTCGGGCTGGTACAGGCGCTGATCGAAGTGGCGCTGTTCAGCTATCTCAGCCGCATCATTGATCTGGTTAATCACTCGACGCCCGCCTCGTTGTTCAGCGATAACTGGCAAATATTGTTGTGGATGGGCTTTGTGGCGCTGATTCTGCGGCCAGTGGTGATTGCCGCGCACGATATGCTGGTGCATCAAAGCATTAACCCGAGCATGACCAGCATGATCCGCTGGCAGCATCACAACTACGTGCTGCGCCAGAGCCTGATCTTCTTCCAGAACGATTTTGCCGGGCGCATCGCCCAGCGCATCATGCAGACCGGTAACTCGCTGCGTGATTCGGCGGTACAGCTGGTGGATGCCATCTGGCACGTGGTGATTTACGCGGTGACCTCGCTGGTGCTATTTGCCGAAGCGGACTGGCGTCTGATGATTCCGCTGGTGATCTGGATTGTGGCGTACAGCGTGTCGCTGAGCTTCTTCGTGCCGCGCGTTAAACAGCGTTCGGTGGTGTCATCGGAAGCGCGCTCAAAATTAATGGGCACCATCGTCGATGGCTACACCAACATCGCCACCATCAAACTGTTCTCGCACAACGATCTGGAGAAACGTTACGCGCGTGAGGCGATTCAGGAGCAAACCGACAAAACCCAGCACGCTAGCCGCATGGTCACCACCATGGATATTACGCTCTCGACGCTCAATGGCTTGCTGATTGTCAGCACGTCTGGCCTGGCGCTGTGGTTGTGGAGCCAGTCGCTGATCAGCGTCGGCGCGATTGCGCTGGCGACCGGTTTGGTGATCCGTCTGGTGAACATGTCCGGCTGGATCATGTGGGTGGTGAACGGCATCTTCGAGAACATCGGTATGGTTCAGGATGGCCTGAACACCATTGCGCAGCCGCTGAGCGTGCAGGATCAGCCGAACGCGAAAAACATGCAGGTGACGCGCGGTCAGATTCGCTTTGAGGATGTGCGTTTTGATTATGGCGGCAGCCGTCAGGTGATTAATCGCCTCAATCTCAACATCAAACCGGGCGAGAAAATCGGGTTGATTGGCCCGTCCGGCGCCGGTAAATCCACCTTAGTGAACTTGCTGCTGCGGCTGTATGACATCAACAGCGGTCGCATTGTGATTGACGATCAAAACATCGCCGAAGTGACGCAAGAGAGCTTACGCGGACAAATCGGCATGATCACCCAGGACACGTCGTTGCTGCACCGCTCGATTCGCGAAAACCTGCTGTATGGTCGCCCGGATGCGACGGAAGAGGAGCTGCAGGCGGCGATTATCCGCGCGCGCGCCGACGAGTTCATTCCGCTGCTCTCCGATCCGCAAGGCCGCACCGGCCTGGATGCGCACGTGGGCGAGCGCGGCGTGAAGCTGTCGGGCGGCCAACGTCAGCGTATTGCCATCGCGCGCGTGCTGCTGAAAGACGCGCCGATTCTGATCATGGACGAAGCCACTTCCGCGCTGGATTCCGAGGTGGAAGCGGCGATTCAGGAGAGCCTGGAAACGCTGATGCAGGGCAAAACGGTGATTGCCATCGCACACCGTCTTTCCACTATCGCCAAAATGGATCGTCTGGTGGTGCTGGAGAAAGGCGAGATTGTCGAGATGGGCAACCACCGCGAACTGCTGGCGCACGGCGGACTTTACGCGCGCCTGTGGCAGCATCAGACCGGCGGTTTTGTCGGCGCGGATTAATCACCACGCCGATACGGCAAGGCGTCGCGCGCTTCAATCGCCCAACCGCGCACGCCTTCCCGTTCCTGCAGCAGAAAATCCGCCACCGCATCGCGCAAGCCGGGATGACACAAATAGTGCCACGAATGGGTGATGTGCGGCTCAAAGCCGCGCACCAGTTTATGTTCGCCCTGCGCGCCCGCATCAAAACGCTGCAAACCTTCCGCGATGGCGAAATCCATGCCCTGATAAAAGCAGGTTTCAAAATGCAGCCGATCAAACTCCGCCAGACAGCCCCAATAGCGGCCGTACAGCGTGTTGCCGTCCATTAAGCAGAATGCCATCGCTGCCGGTTGCCCTTGTAGCGAGGAAATCACCACGCGAATCGAACGCGGCATGCGCTCTGCCAGCAGGCTAAAGAAGTGGCGCGTCAAATACGGCCGCTGGCCGCGCACCGCATAGGTGTTGGCGTAGCAGGTGTAGACAAAATCCCACTGATCTTCGCGCAGCTCATCGCCGCGATACCAGCTGAATTCGAAGCCGCTGCTCATCACCTGCTCACGCTCTTTGCGCAGCTGTTTGCGCTTGCGCGACATCAGCGTGTCGAGGAAATCCTGAAAATCGCGGTAGCCTTTGTTGTGCCAGTGATACTGCAAGCCAAGACGTTCCAGCCAATCCGGCTGCTGCTGCATGATGTGGTTGGCGAATGGCGTGGTGAAATTGATGTGCGCGCCGCTCAAACCCTGTTCGTAGAGATTATCCGGCAGCGCGCTGAGCAATTTCAGCACCGCGTCTTCATCGCCCAACAGACGTGCGCCGGTCACCGGACTGAACGGAATCGCGCCCAGCCATTTCGGATAGTAAGGAATACCGGCGCGCTGGCAGGCATCCGCCCACGCATGGTCAAACACATATTCACCGCGCGAATGGCGTTTGCGATAGCCGGGAATGGCGGCACGCAGCACGCCATTTTCCCGCCACAACAGGTGATCCGTCTGCCAGCCGTTTTCGGGCCGCACGCTGCCGCTCTCTTCAAGTGACAAGAGAAATGCGTGGCGTAAAAACGGTTGATCGTCAGGTAACAGCGCATCCCATTCGACGGCGGCAATCTCCGCCAGCGATGACAGATGTAGCAAAGACATTCACGGCTCCCGGCCTGGTGAAAGCAGGCGCCTAGTTCAACAGGTTTTCCCGCGTGGGAAAAGGTGCAGCGCACTGAATGTGTAATCACCACATTTGACCATGTGCGCATTAATGCGCAACCTACGACGTAGGGTCGCCATTCATGGCGACCGATTAACATAAAACGCTGAACTAACAGGAAACGCCATGGATCGACTCGATTGTGACCGCATGTTTGTCGCCGTGCTGGAAGTCGGCAGCTTTGCCGGTGCGGCCGAGCGCCTTGGCACCAGCAGCGGCCAGGCGTCGAAGCTGGTCTCCCGGCTGGAGCAGGAACTTGGCGTCCAGCTGTTTAAACGCAGCACGCGTGCGCTCTCGCCCACCGAAGTCGGTCGCGCCTATTACGAGCGGGTAAAAACGCTGCTGGAAGCCTTTGATACGCTGGATGCCACCGTGCGCGACAGCGCCACCACGCCGACCGGCCGCCTGAAAATCAGCGCGCCCGGCACCTTTGGTACGGCGGTGTTAGCCAGCGTGCTGGTGGAGTTCGCGCGCCATTATCCGCAGATCGAACTCGACGTGAACTTCTCCGATCGTGCAGTCAACATCGTAGATGAAGGCTTCGATATGGCAATCCGCATAGGCAAACTCGACGACAGCAGCCTGATTGCGCGCCGCCTCGGCGATGTGCCAATCCGCGTGGCCGCGTCTTCCAGTTATCTGCTGCAACACGGCACGCCGCAGCACTGGCGCGATTTGGCGGCACATCAGTGCATCAGCGATACCAACTTCCGCGATCCCTGGCATTGGCCATTTGTCACGCCGTGCGGCGACAGCGTTAGCATGCCGATTCGGGGTCGTCTCTGCTTTTCGAATACTGAAGCCTGTTTGCAGGCGGCGATTGCCGGATTGGGCATTGCGCGGCTGCCGGGTTTTATTGCCGCGCCCGCTCTGCAGCGCGGTGAAATCGTCTCGATATTAGAGGCGTTCGCCACGCCGCCGCTCGGCTTGTTCGCACTCTATCCGCCGGCGCGTCATCTGGCGCAGAAAACCCGGCTGCTGATCGATTTCCTCGCCGCCCATTTCCAGCACCATCCGCCCGGCTGATTCCTTCCAATTTGGAAGCAATGAAAGCCATTTTGCCCTGATTATCACCCAACCAGCAGCGCTGTATGCTCACTTCATCAACACTGAGGAGAGAAGACGATGCTGGTAAACGGTAAGTGGAGTGCAGAGTGGCATCCGGTGCAAGCCACCGATAAACAGGGCGGATTTGTACGCCAGACATCCAGTTTTCGTCACTGGATCACCGCAGATGGTTCCAGCGAATTTGCTGCCGAGCCGGATCGCTATCACCTCTATGTGGCACTGATTTGTCCGTGGGCTTCGCGCACGCTGCTGGCACGCACTCTGAAAGGGCTGGAGAAAGTGATCAGCGTGTCGGTGGTGGAACCGCAGCTTGGCGCGCAAGGCTGGCGCTTCGGTGATTATCCCGGCGCGGATCGCGACTGGCTGAATAAAGCCGAATACATCCACGAGCTTTATACCCGCGCCGATGCCGATTTCACCGGCCGCGCCACTGTGCCGGTGCTGTGGGACAAAAAGACGCAAACCATCGTCAATAACGAGTCGGCCGATATCCTGCGCATGCTGAACAGCGGCTTTGGCGCGCTGGCGGACGATCGTATTGATCTTTATCCCGAGGATCTGCGCGCAGAGATCGACACGCTGAACGAATCGATCTATCCACGCCTGAATAACGGCGTGTATCGCACCGGCTTCGCCACCACGCAGATCAGCTATCAGCAGGCGTTTAACGATGTGTTCAGCCAGCTGGATGAGCTGGAGCTGCGTTTGCAGGATGGCCGCACCTTCCTGCTCGGCGAGCGCTTAACCGAAGCGGATATTCGCTTGTTCGTCACGCTGGTGCGCTTTGACGCCGCCTATCACGGCCTGTTTAAATGCAACCTGCGCCGCCTGCGCGACTATCCGCTGCACGATCGTTATCTCAAGAGTATGCTGTCGGTTTCTGGCGTGCGTCAGACGGTGAATATCGACCATATTAAGCAGGGCTATTATTCGATTAAAGCGCTGAATCCCAACGGCATTGTGCCGGTTGGCCCGGATATGGCGGCCTACGGTTTTTAAGGAGCAATGCGATGGCAAAAGCGTTAGTGATTTTTTTACATGGCGTCGGCAGCAACGGCGACGACCTCGCGGTGCTCGGCGAACATTGGGCGCGCCTGCTGCCAGATGTGGCGTTTGCCTCGCCGAATGCGCCCTATCCTTTTGAACATGCTATGGGATATCAGTGGTTTAGTTTGGCCGGCATCACACCCGAAAATCGCCCGGTGCGGGTGCGTGAAGCGCGCGCTGCCTTTGATGACACACTGCAACAGCTGATGGCACAACACGGCATGGCGGATGCGTGGGACAAAGTGATTCTGGTGGGCTTTTCGCAGGGTTCGATAATGGCGCTGGATGCGCTGGCGTCGGGCCGTTATCCGCTGGCGGGCGTGGTGGCATTTTCCGGTCGTCTGGCGTTTGATGGCGCGTTAACACCGCAGCCGTATACGCCCGCGCTGCTGATTCACGGCAAAGCCGATGATGTGATTCCGTTTAGCGAAAGCGCATCGGCGGAGCAGCGTTTGCAACAGGCTGGCGTGACGGTGGAAGCGCGCTATGAAGCGGCCACCGGCCACACCATTTCATCGCAGGGTGCGATGGATGCTGCCGGTTTTATTGCGCAATGTTTGCAGGATTAAGGCCAGTAGCGATTTAACGCCTGCCACGCCTTGTGCGCAGCCACCTCTGCTGGCTGCGCTTTCAACTTATCGTTAAACACTTCAATGCCGACCGGCCCGCTGTAACCGGCACTTTTCAGCTTATCGACAAAGCGTTCCACTTCAATGATGCCATCGCCCGGCAACAAGCGCTGGTGGCGCGCGTACTCGCTGAGCGGCTGCTTATCCTGCGGCGGCATGTCGGCCATGTCACACAGTTGCACTTCGTAGATACGATCGGCAGGAATGCCATCCAGCTGCGAAGCATCGCCGCCTAACGCGCAGATGTGGAACAGATCGACCACCAAACCGATATTCGGCTGGTCCAGCCGTTGCAGCCGTTCCCACGCCAGCGGCAGCGTATTATCCACGCTGCACCACGCCATCGGCTCATACATGATGCGCATGTTGTAGCGCGCGGCTTCCGACGCCATCCAACGTAAATCTTCATCAATGCGCGCCGCTACGCAATCTTCACGCGTGCTGGCCGGTGCCTGAATGGTGTCGCAGCCAATGGTTTGGGCAATTTGAATGAACTGACGCAGCTCTTCGCGTTTTTGCTGGCGCTCACGATCCGGCGCACCGGTGAAATCGCGCAGCACCTGAACATTGGTGAAGCCAAGCTGTAACTGCTTTGCTAACTGTGGCGTACTGGCTTGCACATCGTCGCGCCAGATCTCAACCTGCTCGAAACCGGCGGCGCGTGCGGCACGCAGCTTCTCCTCAGGTTCACCGTTTAACAACACCAGGTTAAGGAATTTGGGGTTATGACGCATGACACAGCTCCTTAATCGTCCGGATAATCGGTGACACATTCTGTGCGTCACGCGCACAGAATGGCGATCAGTATCTACCTCTGAGGAGTTATTTCAAGCCCGATGGTTATCCCAGCAGATTTACCACGGCAAAACCGGCGAAGGTCATCAGCAGCGAACCGATGACATGCACCATCACGCTCGACATCGCCCACAGGTATTTGCCGGTTTGCAGCAGCCCGACAATTTCTGCTGAAAAGGTCGAGAACGTGGTTAAGCCGCCGCATAAACCGGTGACAATCAGCAGTTTCCAGAAGGGATCGATATGCGGATTGCGCACGAAGAAAGCCAGCGCCGCACCGATGATAAAACCGCCCACCAGATTCACCATCAAGGTGCCCGGCGGCAGATTGGGAAACAGCGCGTTAAAACGTAATGAGATCAACCAACGCAGCGAACAGCCCACCGCACCGCCGAGTACCACCGCCAGTAACGACTTCAACATAGTTTGGAGCTCCTGAAATGAATGACGCGCAGGGCCGCGGCAGGACAGAATAACACCTGACACACCGCCGTCTCCCGCGCAGGGATACGAGTGTTGTCAGGCGTCATCAGCCGTCTGTAACCAGAACGGCGGTTGGGGAAGGTGGCACGCCATCACCTTAGGCGGGAGATAATACGCTGGCTTGGCAATGCAGACAATATGCGACAAAGCGGTCGTAGGGTCGCCATTCATGGCGACCGAACATCCCAGAGAATTACCGCCCGAAGTGAATCACGCCTTTAATCAGCTCCCGGTTATTAATCACGTCCGCTTCAAAGCGATCCGCCAGCGTTGAGAAATCATAATGACGATTCAGCATCATATCGGCACGAAGCTGCCCGTTCGCCATCAGTTCGCCAACTTTAGCGAAATCTTCCAGCGTGGCGTTGCGGCTGCCCATCAGCGTGGTCTCTTTTTTGTGGAACTCGATATCCGGGATCACCAGATCGCCTTTATGCAGGCCGACAAACACGATGGTGCCGCCGTGACGAATCAGTTTCACCGCGCCGTTCATCGCCGCCGGGCTGCCGGTGGCATCAATCACTTTGGCGGCCAAACGTCCGCCAAACTCCGCTTTAAGCTGCACGTCAAAATCGGCGTCTAATGGATTCACCGTCGCCAAACCCAGTTTCTGCGCCACGTGCGCACGGCGCTGCTCGCTGGTGTCAGCCACCACCACGTTGGCACCCGCCGCCGCCGCAATTGCGGCCACGCCAAGACCAATCGGGCCTGCGCCCACCACCAAAACCTGCTCATCCGCCGCCACGGCCGCACGGCGCACCGCATGTGCGCTGATGGCGAAGGGTTCAATCAGCGCGGCAGCTTCCGGATCGACATCATCCACCGCCAGCAAATTGCTGCTCGGCACGCTAAGAAATTCGCAGAAACCGCCATCCTGATGCACACCAATCACCGAGATGTTTTCGCAGCAGTTGGTCTTGCCGCTCAAACAGGCATCGCACTGCTGGCAGGCCACATAGGGAATCAGCGCCACGCGCTGGCCCAGCCTAAAGCCGCTGGCCTGGCTGCCGAGTTCCACCACTTCGCCACACAGCTCATGCCCCAACACGCGTGGATAGCTGAAGAACGGCTGATTGCCGGCCCAGGCGTGGATATCGGTGCCGCAAATCCCGGCGGCAATCGGTTTGATCAGAACATCATGGGCGGCGGGCGTCGGCTTTGCGCGCTGCTGCCACACCATCTGGCGCGGCTCGGCGACCACCAGCGTTTTCATTGTTGTCATGGGCTTCTCCTGTGCTGTTGTCGCAGTTATGGCGAAAATCGCCGATGACAGCGTTTTGCGTTGGGGGAAGTGTGAAGCCAACCGCTTTTTTTGGGCTTTGTATGGTTTTTAATAGATAAAAAACCGGAGACGCGCATGAGCCGCAGCCAGAACCTTCGTCAGAACGTGATTAACCAGATGCTGGAAGGCATTGCCAAACGGCATATCCGTTCGCCGTTGCCACCGCAGGCGGCGCTGGCCGAAATGTTCAACATCAGCCGCACCACGGTGCGCCACACCTTGCAGCATCTGCATGCGCGCGGCGTGCTGGAAAAGGTGGATGAAACCTACGTTATCGTGCGCGATCCCAGTGATGAAGATGGTTTTAACGCCCTGACACCGCCGATTGATCAGCAGGCGCTGCAGTTCGAGCAGACCTTTTTCAACCTGATTAATCAGCGTCAGCTGATGCCGGGCGATACCTTTAGCGAGCTGCAGTTAGCGCAGCAGGTGAAGGTCAGCCCGATTGTGGTGCGCGAATTTCTGCTGCGCTTTATGCGTTATGACCTGCTGGAGCCGGTGAGACGCGGACAATGGCGCATGAAGAAGTTCGATCAGAAGTATGCCGAGAACCTGTTTGAGCTGCGTGAAATGCTGGAAACCCACGCCCTGACGCGTTTTCTCAATCTGCCCTCGCAGGATGAGCGCTGGATGCAGGCGCGCGACCTGCTGGATCGCCATCGTTCGATGCGCGACACCATCGCCAGCAATTACCGCCACTTCGCCGCGCTGGATAAAGAAATGCACACGCTGATTCTCTCCGCTGCCAACAATCCGTTTTTTAATCAGTCGCTGGAGATTATTTCCGTGATTTTTCACTCGCATTATCAATGGGATGAAACCGACCTCAAGCAGCGCAATATTGTGGCGCTGGAGGAGCATATGGCGATTCTGACGGCGCTGATTAGCCGCCAGGATGTCGAAGCTTTGTGCGCCCTGCACAATCATCTCGGCACCGCCAAAACATCGATGATCCGATCTATCCGTCAGTACAATTAAAAACCGATTAAAAACCACAAAGCATTAGCTCCCGCACGAATCTGAAACATCTCCGTAACATCCCGATCTGATTGCTTCTAGTCTCGAAGTCAATCCGTTGGGGCAGCACCGTTTTGCTGCCGCAGGATCCCACACAAACGCATAACGATAAGTACCCAGATCCGGGAGGTCGCAATGGAAAATACTTCGGCTCGTGGCCGCGAAAACACGCCACAACCGGCTGCAGACGGGCAAGATTTTATCCCGGCACGCAGTGACGTGGTGCGCTCGCCGCGCATCAGAAAGATCCAGATTACCGCCATGTTGCTGCTGCTGTTCGCCGCCATGATCAACTATCTCGATCGCAGTTCGCTGTCGGTCGCCAATATGACCATCCGGGGAGAACTGGGGTTATCTGCGACTGAAATTGGCGTGCTGCTGTCGGCGTTTTCACTGGCGTACGGTTTAGCACAGCTGCCGTGCGGTGCGCTGCTCGATCGCAAAGGGCCGCGCATCATGCTGGCGATTGGCATGTTCTTCTGGTCGCTGTTCCAGGCAGCGGCGGGGTTGGTGCATAACTTCACCCAGTTTATTTTGGTGCGCATCGGGTTAGGTATTGGTGAAGCGCCGATGAACCCGTGCGGCGTGAAGGTGATCAACGACTGGTTCAACATCAAAGATCGCGGCATGCCGATGGGCATGTTTAACGCCGCCTCGATGATTGGTTTATCCATTGCGCCGCCGATTCTGGCCGCGATGATGATGGTGATGGGCTGGCGCGGCATGTTTGTCACCATCGGCGTGCTCGGCATGTTCCTCGCCATCGGCTGGTATCTGATGTACCGCGATCGCGATAACAACAAGTTGAGTGGCGAAGAGATTCACTATCTGCAGGCGGGCAGCGTGGCATCGCGCAAAGAGCCGCTGAGTTTTGCCGAGTGGCGCGGCCTGTTTAAGCAGCGCACCATGTGGGGCATGATGATTGGCTTCAGCGGCATCAACTACACCGCATGGCTGTATATCGCGTGGCTGCCGGGTTATCTGCAATCCACCTATAACCTCGACCTGAAAAGTACCGGTTTACTGGCGGCGATTCCGTTCCTGTTCGGCGCGGCGGGCATGTTGCTGAACGGTTATGTGGTCGATGCGCTGGTGCGTCGTGGCCATGATGCGGTGAAAGTACGTAAGGTCTCAATCGTCACTGGCATGCTGTTGTCTGCTGCGTTTACCGCTTTCGTAACGCGTGCCACCGACACCACCAGCGCGGTGACCATGATCGGTATGGCGCTGTTCTGTATCCACTTTGCCGGTACATCGTGCTGGGGTTTGATTCACGCCAACGTCACGGCGCGCATGACCGCCTCGGTTGGCAGCATCCAGAACTTCGCCAGCTTCGTGTTCGCCTCGTTCGCGCCAGTGATCACCGGTTGGGTGCTGGATACCACCAAGTCGTTTAGCCTGGCGTTGATGATTTGCGCCGGTGTGACGGTGCTGGGCGCGCTGGCGTATTTGCTGCTGGTGCGTAAACCGATTACCGATGGGGTTTGAGTGGTCGCCAGGAATGGCGTAATACATGTCCATTAAGCGCAGTGCGACTTTCGTTCGCCATGTGCTGAGGCAGTTGCAGCACCTTCGTGCGGCGACCGAGCAGAGGACGCCTGGCCGCGCCCTCTGCACTCCCGGGCCTTGCGCCAGCCCAACCCGCCGCTTCGCGGTACCTTCACTCATTCACGATTCCTGACGGACCGGTGTCGATTCGCTCCTGCTCAACGCCACCTCTCGCCGCATCCATGCGGCTCATCCTGGAATCCCTCACTCGTTCAGCGGATTGGGATGTCGCCTCAACACCCGCGCTGCAGCAGCATTGCGTTTTCTTAACTCAAAATCGCTACAAACTCCGTAGGGTCGCCATTCATGGCGACCTGGTGCGCATGAATGCGGCACTGTAATTAAAGACGGTGTTAGGAGTGGGACGGTCGCCATAAATGGCGACCCTACGAAACCGGTATTACGTTGGGCGGGTGAAAAACTGCGATTCACATTGGCGCGCGATCTCCCACAGCTTATTGCGAATCACCTGTTTCAGCTGCAGCGTGGATTGCGACTGCGGCTGATCGCGGCGGCTGATTAACATCACTTCAAACGGCAGCGGCTGCGCGACCGGCAACAGCTTGAGCTGGTCAGCATAGCGGCAGGCGGTAAACAGATCGACAATCCCGACGCCGCCGCCCGCCAGCACCATGTCGGCAATCACCGAATAGGTTTTGATCGACAGCGATACCGCCGGATTGAGTCCTTTATCGCGTAGCGCGCGGTGCAGCACGCGACCGAGCGGATCCTGATTCTGCATCATCAGCAAGTTGTTGGCGCACAGCCACTCCAGCGTCACCGGCTCATTGTGGGTGTGATCGCGCGGCAGCAACGCCACCATCGATGACTGAAACAGCGGCTCCGCCAGTAAATCCGCATCTACCTGCTGACCAAACACCAGCGCGAAATCGAGCTGATTCGCCATGATCATGCTGCACAAGGTGCTGAAATGCTCGGTGACCAATTCCACGCTGACCGAGGCCGCCTGTTGTCGCCAGTTCACCAGCGCTGGCGCTAACACCATCTGACCAAACGCATGAGCGGCACCGACGCGCACCGTTTGCCCTTCGCCGCGCCGCAGTTGCTCGGTGAGCTGGGTAATTGCTTGTAAACGTTGGTAGATGTCTTCCACTTCCGGCAGCAAACGCCGCCCTTCTGCGGTCACCACCATGCCCTGCACGCGCCGTTCAAACAGCGCAAAACCAAGCTGCTGCTCGGCGTGATTAAGCACGCGGCTGACATTCGGCTGCGACACATTCAGCAAACGCGCCGCCGCACTGATGCTGCCGGTCTGCACAATCGCCTGAAACACTTCAATATGCCGCAGCCGCATGATTATTCGCCCCAGGTGGCTTCAAGCACGCGCAGCCAGTTGCCGTGGCAAATCTTCTCCAGCAGCGCACGCGAATAGCCGCGTGCCGCCAGCGCCTGCACCAGCAGTGGGAATCCGGCCACGTCTTTCAGATCGCCCGGCATGGTGGCGCCATCAAGATCTGAACCAAAACCGACGCCATCTTCCCCGACTTTTTCCAGCAGATACTCAACGTGGCGCACGATGGCATCGACGCCGGTCGGCGCATGGCGATCGCCATCTTCACGCAGGAACGGCACGGCAAAATTGACGCCGACAAAGCCGTTGGTTTCAGCAATCGCCGCCAGTTGGCGATCGGTGAGATTACGTGATTGCGCGCTGATCGCATGCGCGTTGGAGTGGCTCGCCACCAGCGGCGCATCGCTGATCTCTGCGGTGTGCCAGAAACCTTTCTCATCCATATGCGACAAATCAACCATGATGCGGCGGCGATTACAGTCGCGTACCAGCTGCTTGCCCGCGGCCGTCAGGCCATTGCCGATATCCGGCGACGAAGGATAGAGGAACGGCACGCCGTCGCCGAACTGATTCGGGCGGCTCCACAGCGGCCCCAGCGTGCGCAAGCCGCTGGCGTAGAGCATGTCGAGCAATTCACCGTGGGTATCCAGCGCTTCCGCACCTTCCACGTGCATCACCACCGCTAACACCTTGTTTGCCATGCAGTGGCGGATATCACGCACGCTGCGGCAAATCTTCACCTGGCCGTTTGAGGCCTGCTCAATGCGCAGCAGCAGCGCCAGCATAGAAAACGTCGCGTCGCGCGCTGAGTTGATAATTTCCTGAGGAAAATCTGCGAGGTCTGGCGCACTTCTTGCAATCAGAGGGTGGGACGGCACCCAAGTGGCGAAAATGCCACCTGCCATATTTCCCTGATGAATACGCGGCAAGTCCATTTGGCCCGTTTTGGTGCCAGTGAAAAAGGCATTAACCGCGTCCGGCTGATGGTGCTGCCACAGCTTATTCAGCACATCGTTGTGGCCGTCAAAGACCGGAATATCGAGGGTCATCGAGTCAGACATGTTGTTCAGTTCCATGATCGGGGGAAAGCGCAGCACTGCCAGCTGGCGGAGCAAATTGCACCAAAAAAGGGCGAGCACACGCGCGTGAAACAAATGGCTTAGAGCCGGTATTAATCCTCCGGCAGGTGCGTAAAGTCAAGACAAAAAACAATCAAATAACAATTTTTCATTTTACTTATCAATCAGTTGGGAGTTTACATGGTTACCAGAAGACGTTTTCTTGCAGGATGCACTGCTGTACCTGTTGTTTCCTATCTCAGCCTGAATTCATCCTTTGCCGCGACGCCGCCGACCATGCTGGTGATCGCGATGCAGCTCGATAACATCACCAGCCTCGATCCACACGAAAGCTTCGAAGCCACCGGCGGCCAGATTTGCGGCAACCTCTATCAACGTTTAGTTACGCCCGATCCCAAGCAAGCCGACAAAGTGATTGGTCAACTGGCGCAAAGCTGGGACGTCAGCAGCGATAACGGCACTTACACTTTCCATCTCGATCCGGCGGCCAAATTCGCTGATGGTTCGCCGCTTACCGCAGAAGACGTGGCGTTCTCGATTGAGCGTATCGTCAAGCTGGATAAGAGTCCGGCCTTTATTATCAACCAGTTCGGCTTCACCAAAGACAACGTGACGCAGCTGGTGACCGCGAAAGATGCGCACACCGTTGAGATGAAACTCGGCGCGCCGGCGGCCGAAACCTTCCTGCTCTACTGCTTATCCGCCACCGTCGGCAGCATCGTGTCGAAGAAAGCCTGTCTGGCGAACCAGCAGAACAATGACTTCGGTAACGGCTGGCTGAAACAGCACAGCGCCGGTTCCGGTGCCTTTACCCTGCGCACCTGGAATGCCAGCGAAACGGTGATTCTGGAGATTAGCCCGCAATATGCAGGTTCAAGCAAAACCAAACGCGTGATCCTCAAACACATCGCCGACCCGGCCGCGCAGGCGCTGATGCTGAAAAAAGGCGATGTCGATGCCGCGTATGATCTCACCACTGAACAGCTGCTGCAGGTGAAAAACGACAGCAGCGTGTCGCTGGTGAATCAGTCGCTGTCGGCCATCATGCTGATGTCGTGCAACACCAATAATCAGTACCTGAAAAAACCGCAGGTGTGGCAGGCGCTGAAGTGGGCGCTGGATTACGAAAGCATCCAGAAAAACATTCTGTCGATGAGTTTTGTCACCCATCAAAGCTTCCTGCCGAGCGGCTTCCCGGCGGCGCTGGACGATACGCCATTCCACAAAGATCTGGCGAAAGCCAAAGCGCTGCTGGCCGAAGCGGGTTATCCGGACGGTTTCGACATCACCCTCGATCACTACTCAATGCAACCGTATCCGGACATCGCGCAGGCGATTCAAACGCAGCTGGGCGCGATTGGCATCAAAGTGTCACTGATCGCCGCCGAAAACCGTCAGGTTCTGACCAAGATGCGTGCACGACAGCATCAGCTGGCATTGACCGTTTGGGGTGCCGATTACTTTGATCCTAACTCCAACACCGAAGCCTTCTGCGTTAACACCGACAACAGCGATAACGCGCGTGCGCGTACGCTGGCGTGGCGCTGCAGCTGGTCAGATGAAGAGTTCAACAAACTCACCGAGCAGGCGTTGCATGAGCCCGATCCAGCGAAACGCATCGCGCTCTATCAGCAGATTCAGCAGCTAGGCCGCGAGAAGAGCCCGTTCATTTTCATGATGCAGAAGACCAAAAACGTGGCCACCAGCAAAGCGCTGAGTGATGTCCACATGACCGTGCTGGAGCAGTGGCCGTATGCGCAGGTGAAAAAAGCCTGATGCCGTTACTGAAGAGAATCGTCAGCACCCTGGGAAGCCTGGTGCTGACGCTGTTTGGTCTGTCGGTTTTGACCTTTTTCATTGGCCGCGTCATGCCCACCGATCCGGTGCTGGCGGCGGTCGGTGATAACGCACCGCAATCGGTGGTCGAGCGCGTGCGTGCGGAAATGGGGCTGGATCAGCCCCTTTACGTGCAGTTTGGTCACTACCTTAATCAACTGCTGCATGGCGATCTCGGTAAATCAATTCTCACCTCGAATCCGGTGATTACCGACATCGCCCGCTTCTTCCCCGCTACCATGGAATTGGCGACGGCGGCGATCATCATCGCGGCGCTGATCGGCATTCCGCTCGGCGTGTGGGCGGCGGTGCGTCAACGTTCGTGGGTCGATCAAACCATTCGCGTGATCTGTCTTGCCGGCCATTCGCTGCCGGTGTTCGTGCTGGCGCTGCTGAGCCTGCTGGTGTTCTACGCGGTGCTCGGCATTGCGCCCGGCCCTGGACGGCAGGACATCATCTGGCAGGATATGGTGCCGCAGGTCACCGGCTTCCTCACCATCGATTCGCTGCTGGCCGGGGAAACCGACGCCTTCTGGGATGCGCTGGCGCACATGGCGCAGCCGGTGCTGATCCTGGCCTACTTCAGCATGGCCTACATCACGCGTATGACGCGCACCTTTATGCTTAACGCGCTGAGCGGCGAGTTCGTGATCACCGCGCGCGCTAAAGGTTTGTCGTCACGGCGGGTGATTTGGCGGCATGCGTTTCCCACCGTGGCGGTGCAGCTGGTCACGGTGCTGGCGCTGACCTACGCCGGATTGCTGGAGGGCGCGGTGGTGACGGAAAACGTCTTCGCCTGGCCCGGTATCGGCCAATATCTCACGACCTCGCTGATGAACGCCGACATGAACCCGGTGATCGGCGCCACCTTGCTGGTCGGCACCGTGTATGTGCTGCTCAATCAGCTGGCTGACCTTCTCTATCGACTTTGGGACCCGCGCGTAAAATGATCTTCTTCTCACGAGAATGGCTGCTCGACGACACGCCCGCCAATCGTCGCCAGGCGGTGTGGGGCCGGCGTTATCGCCTGTGGCTCAGCCTGCGCAGTAATCCATTAGCGATGGCCGGACTGCTGGTGGTGGCGGTGATGCTGCTGCTGGCGCTGTTTGCGCCGTGGCTGACGCCGTTCGATCCCGGCGTGCAGCATCTGGAAAACCGTCTTGCGGCACCTTCCGCCGCACACTGGCTCGGCACCGATGAACTGGGTCGCGATGTCTGGACGCGCATTATCTATGGCGGCCGCACCACGCTCGGCATGGTGATCGCCGTGGTGCTGCTCACCGCGCCGCTCGGCCTGCTGATTGGCTGTATCGCCGGTTATGCCGGCGGTTTCATCGACAAAGCGCTGATGCGTTTGACCGATATCTTCCTCGCCTTCCCGCGTCTGATTCTGGCGCTGGCGTTTGTTGCCGCGCTGAAACCTGGCGTTGAGAGCGCGATTCTGGCGATTGCCCTGACATCATGGCCGCCGTATGCACGTCTGGCGCGCGCCGAAACGCTGCAGTTCCGCCACAGCGACTTTATCGCCGCCAGCCGTCTGACCGGCGCGTCACCGCTGCGCATTATTCTGCGCCACATCATGCCGCTGTGCGTGCCGAGCCTGATTGTGCGCGTCACGCTGGATATGAGCTCCATCATTATCACCGCCGCCAGCCTTGGCTTCCTTGGCATGGGCGCGCAGCCACCGTCACCGGAATGGGGCACGATGATCGCCACCGCGCGTCGTTTCCTGTTCAGCGAATGGTGGGTGCCATTAATGCCGTGTATCGCGATTTTCCTGACGTCATTGGCGTTTAACTTTCTCGGCGACGGTCTGCGTGACGTGCTGGATCCCAAGGAGCGCTAAATGTTGGTGGAAATCGAGAACCTACGCGTTGCCTTCCGCTCGCGCAGCGAAACCGTTGAAGCCGTGCGCGGCGTCAGTTTTAGCGTGGGCCGCGAGAAGTTCGCCATTGTCGGCGAAAGCGGTTCCGGCAAGTCGCTGACCGCGCGCAGCCTGATGCAGTTATTGCCGGGCAATGCGGAAGTCAGCGCCGACGTGCTGCGCTTTGATGGCATCGATCTGCGCGGTGCCAGCGAGAAAGTGCTGCGTAAAATTCGCGGCAAGCGCGTCGGTTTTATCCTGCAGGACCCGAAATATTCACTCAATCCGGTGATGACCATCGGCCAGCAGATTGCCGAAGCCTGGCGCGAGCACAAAGGCGGCAGCCATAAAGCGGCGATGCAGGCAGCGATTGAGCTACTGGAGCAGGTGAAGATTCGCGATCCCGCAGCCGTGGCGAAACGCTATCCGCATGAAGTCTCGGGCGGCATGGGCCAGCGCGTGATGATTGCCATGATGCTGGCGCCCGATCCGGAACTGTTGATCGCCGATGAACCCACCAGCGCGCTGGATGCCACCGTGCAGGCGGAAATCCTCAAGCTGATTGACGAGTTGGTCTCGGCGCGCGGCATGGGGCTGATCCTGATCAGCCACGATTTGCCGCTGGTGTCGCACTTCTGCGATCGCGTGGCGGTGATGTACGCCGGCCGCATCGTCGAGCTGCTCGATGCCGGGCAGCTGCAGCAGGCGCAGCATCCTTATACGCGTGGTTTGCTGGCATGTTTGCCGTCATTGCGCCATCCGCGCGCGCGTTTACCCGTATTGCAGCGCGATGCCGCGTGGCGAGAATAATCTATGATTCAAATCGATAACCTGCGCATCCACTTCGGGGCGCACACGGCGGTGAAAGACGTCAGCTTCTCAGTCGGTAACGGCGAAAGCTTCGGCCTGGTCGGTGAAAGCGGCTCGGGCAAATCCACCATCCTGCGCGCGCTCGCCGGGCTAAATGCCGACTGGCAAGGCAGCATGCTGTTTGGCGGCATGCAGCTCAGCGCCAAACGCAGCCGCGCCTTCTATCGTCAGGTGCAGATGGTGTTTCAGGATCCGTTTGGTTCGTTGCATCCGCGTCAAACCATCGATCGCATCCTGCACGAACCGCTGCTGGTGCATCAGCTCGATCGCGCGGAACAGCGCATCAGCCAGGCGTTAGGCGAAGTGGGCTTGCCCGCCTCGGTACGTTTCCGCTATCCGCATCAGCTGTCGGGCGGCCAGCGTCAGCGCGTGGCGATTGCGCGCGCGCTGATCGCCGAACCGGAAGTGCTGCTGCTGGATGAGCCGACCTCGGCGCTGGATGTGTCGGTGCAGGCCGAAATCCTCAATTTACTCAGCGATCTACGCAGCGAGCGCAAACTCACCTACATTATGGTGACGCACAACCTCGCGGTGGTAACGCACCTGTGTCAGCGCATTGGCGTGATGCAGAATGGCGAGATGGTGGAGCAGCTGAGCGCCGACGATCTGCGCGCGCGGCGCATCCAGCATCCGCATACCGCCCAACTTTTCGATCTCAGCATGACGCTGGAGGAACCGGCATGACCGCTCACTGGCAACGCGCCGCGGATGTCGCACAACAGATCACTGAAAGCTGGCAACAGCCGGGCGCGCCGGGCGGCGCAATGGTGCTGTTTGATGCGCACCAGATCCACTCAACCCACTGCGCCGGATTGGCTGATTTGGCGCAGCAAACGCCGTTCAGTGCCGACAGCGTGGTGCGTTTCGCCTCGATCACCAAACATCTGTTTGCCGCGCTGGTGACCGGGCCGGGACGTCGCTACCTCAAGCTCGACGATGCGCTGGTGCAGCATCTGCCGCAGCTGAGCGGAGCCAACGGCCAAATCACCGTCGGCCAGGCGCTGGATATGAGCAGCGGTTTGCCGGACGTGCGTGAAACCTTATCGCTGCTGGGATTGTCGGTGTACAACGCCACCCGCGCCGACGACCTGCTGGATTTTATCGCGCGCGAAGGCGAGCTCAACTATGCGCCCGGCAGCGAAATCTCCTACACCAACACCGGCTATCGGCTGGTGGAAGAAGCGCTGAAAGCCAAAGGCGTGTTATTCAATGATCTGCTGCAGCAGTACATCTGCGATCCGCTGGATATCAACCTGATTGCGCCGGAAAGCTGGTTCGATATCGTGCCTGGTTTGGTGCCTGGCTACTGGCAAAACGGCGCGCAGTGGCAGCTCTCCAGCGCCGGTTTGCATCTCTCGGCATCGGGCAGCGTGACCGGCAGCCTGCATCATCTGACGCGCTGGCTGCAAAGCCTGCTGGCCGATAGCGGACCGGGGGCAGGCGTGCTGCAGCGCCTGAGCGCGCCGCGTAATCTCAACGATGGCCGCACCAGCGGATACGGTTTGGGCATCACCAGCTCGACGCTCGGCAGCCAGACGCTGTTTGGTCACGGCGGTTCGCATGCCGGTTATAAGAGCTATTTCCTGCTGCATCCGGAACTGAAAATCGGCGTGGCGCTGGTCGCCAACCGCGAAGATGTCACCACTTCGGAAAGCGTGCTGCGGGTGATGGCGGCGCTGCTCAATCGCGCGTTACCGGAGAAAGGACACGATTTAACGCCCGGACTTTACGTGGCGCAAGACGCCGCCGACTGGCTGGAGATTAAAGGCGTGACCGCCACCTGGCTCGGCGCAGGCGAAACCTTGTGGCGTGACGATGTGCACGGCACGGCGGTGTCGCTCTCCAGCACCTTCCCGATGCGGTTACGTCATGATGGCGCGGCGATTGTCGGTGAGATTGGCCATGCCGCACGACGTTTTGTGCCGGTGCAGGCCGATCAGGCCAGTCTCGATAATCTGCAAGGCCGCTGGTTCGCGCCACAGTGGCGCAGCGAGTTAGTGATTGAGGACGACAGCTTAATCATGGGCATTGGCCCGGCGGCGATTCGCGCGCGTTTGCAGTCGCTGGGCAACGATCGGCTATTAGCCACCGCGCAGGATGGACCGTGGGAGAAGCGCTTCGCGATTGCGCGCGAAGGCAATACGCTGCGGCTGCTGTTGAACCGCAGCCGCGTGGTGCGCTTTTTACAGACAGCACGCCCTAAATAATTCGAGTTGCAGCAAGGCGGCAAGTGGGTGAATCCCCAGGAGCTTACATCAGTAAGTGACTGGGGTGAGCACACGTAGCCAACGCAGCGGCGGCTCGAAGTATGACGGGCGCTAAGCCACGTAATGATGTAAACGGCCGATCTTTTCGATTTCTACTTCAATCTCATCGCCGGGGAACATAAACAGCGGTGGCGTGCGTTTTTTACCGACGCCGCCCGGTGAACCGGTGATGATCACATCGCCTGGCGACAGCGGGCTGAACGCGGAAATGTACTCGATGATCTTCGCCACCGGATGCACCATGCTGGCGGTGGTGTCGTTCTGCACTTCGCGCTGATTGAGCCAGGTTTTGATCGCCAGCTGCTGCGGATCGGGGATCTCGTCGGCGGTGGTCATCCACGGCCCGAAACCGCCGGTTTGCTGCCAGTTTTTCCCGGCGGTGAACCAGGTAAACTGCATGTCGCGCACCGTGGCATCCATAAAGCAGCTGTAACCCGCAACGTGATTCAGCGCATCAGCGGCTTTCACCTGATAGGCCGCTTTGCCAATGATCACCGCCAGTTCGCCTTCGTAATCAAATTCCTGCGTGGTCGCGGGTTTCATCAGCGGCTGCTCGTGCGCCGCCAGCGAATCCGCGAAACGCACAAACAGCGTCGGCGCTTCAATCGTCTCGGCAAACTCTTTGCGTTTGTCGGCGTAGTTCATGCCAACACAGAACACTTTGCCAGGATTTTCCACCACCGGCAGGAAGCGAATGGCGCTAAACGGGTGATCAACCGGCATTGAAACGAAGGCGTCGAGATCGCTTAACGCGCCGCGTTGCAGCAAGGTTTTCAGGTCCGGGCAGTCAGCGCCGAGACGTGCGCCGATATCAATCACGCCCTCTTGCTGCACAATACCGTAACTTTTTCTTTGCTGGTCAATAAGATAAAAACTGCAGAGCTGCATGACTGCCTCGTTGTTATATATAAATTGCGCGCAGGTTAGCAAAATTCAGCAGGAAATGCGGACCGACCTGATGATTTGGCGCGGCCGCCATAAATGACGCCCCTACGATCACGACTGCGTGCTCGCCAGATAGGAGAAGGCGCTCAGCAGGCTGATTAACGTGTTCATGTTGTCGGCACGATAGCCGACCGTCACCGCATCAATGCGCGTCACGCCAGGAATCAGGCTGAACAGATCCGCCAGCACTGGTTTGCTGGCTTGCAGCTGCATCTCATAAGGCGCGCTCAACCGCGTGGTGCTGATTTGGCGTTTGCGCTGCACCGCAGCCGTTGCCGCAGCGCGAATGGCGTTTTGCGCCGCCTGCGGGCTGATGGATTCGGCACAGGTGTGTGAGATGGCGCGTTTCACACAGACGTAATCCACCGAGGGATAATGCTCGGCAATCCAGCCTTTGAGCTGATCGTCACCGCTTACCAGCCACAGCGGCGTGCCCTGTTCGGCAGCGGCTGCGGCGTAGATATCGGTCTCGCCCATCACTTTACCGTTGATGTGAATGCGCCAGAACGCACGGCCATTAATGGTGTGCGCCAGCACGCCCGGTTCGCCCGCCGCGCTGTGATAGCCGATAAAGAACAGGCCATCAAACGGCTGCTGCTCAATGCCTTCCACCATCGATAAGCCGCGCGGCTTGCCCTGCACCATACGCGCGCGGGGATCGATATTTTCCGCGCGTAGGTTGGTCATCTGCGCGTGGCTGTCTGCCACCACCACTTCCGTCGCGCCACCAGCAAAGGCACCATCGATGGCGGCGTTAACTTCTTGTTCCATGAGTCCGCGCGCCAGTTGGTATTCCGCGTGGCCGGGTGAACACTGTTCAGGGCGCATGACGCCGGCGATGCCTTCGATGTCAGCAGAGATGAAGATTTTCATGAGGTTGGGTTCCATGCGGTTATTGGCAGAGGTCGCCATGAAGGGCGACTCTACGACGCGGTCAATCGATCTAATACTTCGGTTAACGACGGCCGATGGTGGCCGCGAAAACCGGTGACGGCTTCGGCGCTGAGTAAGGCATCCAGCACCGCGTGTTCAGTGGCATCGGCGGCGGCGGCGAGCAGCGGTTCCAGCGTGGATTCTTCTGGCGGTTGCGGCTGTGGCTGGGTGGAAAACGCCACTGCGATATCGCCCGAACCGTGGCCCCAATAGCTGCCCAAACGCCCTAAACCGGCACCGGCGCGTTTGGCGATGCGCTTCAGCTGACGCGCATCAAGCGATGCATCGGTCGCCATAATAATGATGATGGAACCGGCATCGCGTTGCGGCGTCAGTTCCGGCAGCAGCGGTGCGATCATTTCGCCGAGGCGCACGCCATCTAGCGTCAGCGCGGTCAACGCGCCGAAGTTCGCCAGCACCAGCACGCCCAGCGTGGCATTGAGCGACGGAATGATGCGCGATGCCGTGCCAATGCCGCCTTTCAAACTGAAACAGCTCATGCCGCGCCCGGCACCAACGCTGCCGCGATCGAAATCTGCCGTGGCGTCATAGAGTGCTTGCTGCGCCATCGTTTCAGTGATCGCCAGCGCCTGAATATCGTTGAGCCAGCCGTCGTTACACTCCAGCGCCAGCGGATTGACCGTGGGCAAGCTGCGGCCCAACTCGCTGTTGCGGCTGATGGCATCGCGCACCAGCGTAGTAAACAGCGTGCCGACCGCCAGCGTGTTGCTCAGCAGAATGGGCGTTTGCAGCACGCCCAACTCTTCAACCTGCACCAGGCCAACCGGCTTGGCGAAACCGTTAAACACCGCTGCCGCACAAGGCAGCGGCTGGGTAAACAGATTGTCGCCCGGCGGCACAATCGCCGTGACGCCGGTTTGCCGTTCGCCGTCCGCTAGCGTGTAGTGACCAACGCGCACGCCTGGCACATCGCTAATGCGATTGGTCGGCCCGCTGGCGCTGCGCGGTTGTCCCAGCTGGCGCTCGCTGCGCCAGCGTTGCAGCAGCAGGTCGCGCTGCAGTTGTTGAAAGTCCATGCTTAGCTCTTCAGTTTGGGATCGAGCGTGTCGCGCAGCGCATCACCCAACAGGTTAAACGCCAGCACGGTAATAAATATCGCCAGACCTGGAAACACGCTGACGTGCCACAAGCCAGCCATCATCATGCTGCGGCTCATCGCCAGAATATTGCCCCACTCCGGCACATCGGGTTCCGGGCCGAGGCCGATAAAACTCAGCCCGGCGGCGGTCAGAATACTGGTGCCGATACGCATAGTGAAATAGACAATCACGTTTGACAGTGTGCCCGGCAGAATGTGGCGCAGCAGAATCACGCGGTCCGGCGCACCGGCACAGCGCACCGCTTCAACATACGCCGCCTGTTTCAAAGACAGCGTCGACGCACGCACGATGCGGGCAAACACCGGCACGCTGAAGATCGCCACTGCGATGATGACGTTGTTGAGTCCCGGACCGAGAATCGCCACCACCGCAATCGCCAGCAGCATGCCGGGAAAGGCGAACAGCACGTCAGAGCCACGCATAATCAGCATATCGATCCAGCGTCCATAATAACCCGCCAGCAGGCCGAGCAGCACGCCAACTACCATGCCGAGCGTTACCGACAACACGCCCACATACAGCGAGATACGCGCGCCGAAGATGATGCGGCTGAACAGATCGCGGCCGAGTTCGTCGGTGCCCATCCAGTGCGTGCTGGACGGCGGCGATGACAGCGCCATCCAGTCCGGCGCCATTGGATCCCACGGCGCCAGCCAGGGCGCGAAAATGGCCACCAGCACCAGCAGCAGCACAAAGCCGCCGGAGACCAGCGCCAGCGGATTACGCACCAGCGCGTGCAGGAAATCGCGCCACGGCGAACGGATCACCTCCTGCGCGTGGGCAGGCAGAGATTGCAGACTCATCAGGGCTCCTGTCGCAGGCGAATCGCTGGGTTGACCACGGCGTACAGCAGATCGACCAGCAGGTTAATGACAATAAATTCAAACACGAACAGCATGACTAACGCCTGGATCACCGGCTGATCCTGCGCCTTGATCGACTCGATCAACAGCCAGCCCAACCCCGGCCAGTTGAACACGCTCTCGACCACGATCGATCCGCCGAGCAGAAAACCGAACTGCAAACCGAGCATGGTGATCACCGGGATCAACGCATTGCGCATCACATGTTTCCACGTCACCAGCCGATTGCGCAGCCCTTTGGCTTTCGCGGTGCGCACGTAATCTTCCTGCGCCACTTCAAGAAACGCCGAGCGGGTGAAGCGCGCCATCACCGCCGCCACCGAGGAACCGAGCGTAATCGCCGGTAACACGATGTCGCTGGGTTGGTTGAAGCCGCTGACGGAAAACAGGCCAAACGGCATGGCGACAAACTGGATCAGCAGCAGGCCGAGCCAGAACGTGGGCATCGAGATGCCGCCGACGGCGACGCTCATTAAGGTCCAGTCCTGCCATTTACCGCGTTTCAGGGCGGCAAACACGCCGAGGAAAAGGCCCAGAATCACCGACCAGGCAAAACCGGCCAGCGCCAGCCACAGCGTGGGCATAAAGCCCTGCTTGATCACCTCCAGCACCGGCTGTTGAGTGCGATAAGTGACGCCCAGATCGCCGCGCAGCAGGCCGCCGATCCAGTTGATATATTGCTGCGGCAGCGGATCGTTAAGTCCCAGATGCTGACGCGCCGCTTCCACCGCGGCCAAAGGCGCATCCGGTCCGGCGTAGATACGCGCCGGATCGCCAGGCAGCAGTTTGATGAAGCCGAAGACCAGCAGCGAGACCACCAGCAATACGGGGATCATCTCCAGCAGTCGGCGAATGATGTATGCGAACATGCGGTTCCTTTATTTTTTTGGGATCGTGCTGGCTTTTCCCAGATTGTGCTTGCTGTCCCCAGATTGTGCTGGCTGTCCCCCTCCTCGGTCCTCCCCCATAAATGGGGGAGGAAGATGCTGCCATATGCCAGCTCAGAAGTTGCATGTGGCAGCATCTCCTTCCCCCGCTTGCGGGGGAAGGCCGGGATGGGGGACAGCGAGCACCTAACCCCACCCAACCTTTACTTAAACGTCGCCTGATTAAACAGGAAGTTGCCATCCGGCAGCATCGACACACCGCTTAGCGTGCTGCGTTTGCCGACCAGATTGTCTGGCGTGCCGAGGAAGGCGACTGGCGCCTCTTTCCACAACACTTTCTGTGCCTCGGCGTAAGCTTCGCCACGCTTAGCCGGATCGGCGGTGGCTAGGCCGCCGGCAATCGCTTTGTCGGCTTCGGCGTTGCTGAAGTACGAGACGTTATACGAGGTCGGCACCCAGGATTCGGTGGCGTAAAGTGGACGCAAGGCCCAATCGGCATCACCGGTTGATGTCGACCAGCCGCCGTAATAGAGATCAAATTCCGCCGCTTTCGGGTCCTTCACGCCCCACAGTTTGGCGTTGCGCGTGCCGGAATCCATCGGCGTTACCGTGGCGCGAATGCCCACCGTTGCCAGCTGCGCTTTTAATACCTGCGCGGCACGCACGCTGGCGGTGGCGTTGGTGACCCACAGTTTGAGATCGAGGCCGTTCGGATATCCGGCGGATTTCAGCAGCGCTTTGGCTTCATCCGGCGCATAGCGATAGTTCGGCGCGCTCTGCTTCTGGTAGAACTGCACGCCTTGCGGAATCGCCGAGCTGGCCGGTTTGCCCATGCCGGCAAACGCCACTTTCAGCCACAGATCGCGGTCGATGGCGTAGTTGATCGCCTGACGCACTCGCACATCAGCCAGCGGTTTGTGCTGGGTGTTGATCGCCATGTAATAGAGATAAATGCTCGGATCGCGCTGCACCGCCAGTTTGCTGTCGCTCTGCACGGTGGCGATCAGATCGGATGGCAGCGGCCAGATCGCATCCACCTGCCCCGATTTCAGCGCCGCAACGCGCGTGGCATCTTCCGGGCTTGGCGAGAAGATCACGTTATCCACTTTTGGCCAGCCTTTTTGCCAGTAGCCGTCGTACTTCGCCAGCGTCACGGCTTTACCCGGCTGCCAGGTTACGAATTTGAACGGGCCGGTGCCGACCGGATGCAGACGCAACTGCGCTTCTTCCGGATACTGCTTGAGAATCGCCGGGCTCCACATCACCGCCGACGGATGCGCCAGCGTGTTGATGAAAGCACCAAACGATTGGTTCAGATCGATTTTCACCTGGTCCGGCGCCAGCACCGTCACTTTCGCAATCATCTTGTAGAGGCTGTTGCGCTTGAGGCCTTTGGTCTGGTCGGCAAGGCGATCGAGGTTGGCTTTTACCGCTTCGGCATCGAACGGCGTGCCATCCTGGAAGGTCACGTCTTTACGCAGCGTCAGGGTAAATTCGGTGGCGCTGTCGTTGCTGGTGTAGCTGGTAGCCAGCCACGGCTGCAGCTTCATCCTGGCATCGAACTGGAACAGACGTTCGAAGATGCCGCTCTGCACCGAGTAGCTGACGTTATCGGAGGTATCGTGCGGATCGAGGCCGGTGATGTCGGCATACATCGAAATGCGCAGATCCTGCGCCTGAGCGGCGGCGGCCAGCGAGAGGGTCAATCCCAGCGCGAGCGCAGTACGGCGAAAAATCGGGTTCATGAAATCTCCTGGTATTGAGGGTTAGCGCGAAACACAATCAGCGACCCAGTGTTGCGGAGCAACCTGGCGATAACGCGGTTTAACGACCGTTTCTCCCACCTTGCGCAGCGGCGACGGAATTTCGCCGTCCTCGAAAGTGCGGGGTTGACGGTTCTGGGGATCGGCCACCGGCACCGAGGCCAGCAGACGTTGGGTATACGGATGTTGCGGCTGGTTGAACACCGATTGACGCGGCCCCAGCTCAACAATCTGGCCGAGATACATCACTGCCACGCGGTTGGCGATGCGTTCCACCACCGCCATATCGTGCGAGATAAAAATCCACGCCACGCCGGTTTGCTGTTGCAGATCCATCATCAGGTTTACCACCTGCGCCTGAATCGACACGTCCAGCGCTGAGACGGCTTCGTCGGCGATGATCACTTTGGGTTTCAACGCCATGGCGCGTGCAATGGCAATACGCTGGCGCTGGCCGCCGGAAAATTCATGCGGATAGCGCTGCGCGTGTTCCGGCAATAAGCCCACGCTTTTCAGCAACGCATCGACCTGCGGCGACGCGTCTTCCAGCGACTTGACCATGCCGTGCAGCAGCAGCGGTTCGGCAATGGTAAAGCCGACGGTGAGACGCGGATTGAGCGAGGCGTAAGGGTCCTGAAACACCATCTGAATTTCACGACGCAGCGGCTGGAACTGCGCCTCTTTCAGGTTGGCGATTTCATTGCCCTGGAAATGAATGCTGTCGGCGTCGCTGTTAATTAACCGCATCAGCGCACGGCCAGTGGTGGATTTACCGCAGCCGCTTTCGCCGACAATCGCCAGGGTTTCGCCCGGCCACAGGCTGAAATCGATCTGCTCCACCGCGTGCACCTGATGGGTAAGCGCTGAGAAAATGCCGCTGCGAATTGGGTAATACACTTTCAGGCCGCGTACATCCAGCAGCGGCGTTTCGTCGTAGCGCGCGGTGCGCTGCTCGCTGTTATCGCTGGCATTGCTGCCCAACAACGGAAAACGCTGCGGCCATGCGTGTTCGCGCATATCGCCGAGCTTCGGCACTGCGGCCAATAATGCTTTGGTGTAGGGATGCTGCGGCGCGTTGAAGATTTCAGTTACCGTGCCCTGCTCAACCACTTCGCCGCGCAGCATCACCACCACGCGATCGGCGATTTCTGCCACCACGCCCATGTCGTGGGTGATGAACAGCACCGCCATCTGTTTCTCGCGTTGCAGGTCGCGCAGGATGTGCAGAATGCGCGCCTGCACCGTGACATCCAGCGCGGTGGTCGGCTCATCAGCAATCAGCAGCTGCGGATCGCACGCCAGCGCCTGGGCAATCATCACGCGCTGGCGCATGCCGCCCGATAGCGAATGCGGATAGCTTTTCATCACCCGATCGACATCAGCGATGCGCACCTGGCGCAGTAATTCACGTGCGCGCGCCTCGGCCTGACTTTTGTCGCAAATCTGATGATCCCGCAGCGCTTCGGTCAGCTGATCGCCGACGCGCAATACCGGATTGAGCGAGGTCATCGGCTCCTGGAAAATCATCGCCATTTCACGACCACGCAAGGCACGGCGCTGGGTTTCATTCAGCGTGGCAAGTTGATGCGCGTTGCCCTGACGATCGCGAAACTGCATGCTGCCGCGATCGATACGCCCGGACGCGGCCAGCAAGCCCATTACCGCCAGCGAAGTGACCGATTTCCCCGAGCCACTTTCACCGACCACGGCGACAATTTCGCCCTGATGAATATTAAAGCTGATGCCCTTCAGCGCCTGATTTTCGCCGCTGCGGCCGCGAAAACTGACGCTGAGATCCTGAATCGCGAGCACCGGTGCTGAACCGGCAACGCTGGCGGCGTTGGATGTAAGTAAAGTGTCCGTCATCGTTGCTCCGCGTGCGGGTTACAGCCAGATTTGGCCTTGAGCGTAAGAAAGGAAGGGCGAGCTATCGGCGGCCAGCCAGATTGGGCCATCGAGATCGACATGCTCAGCGGCAATCGCCACCGGCAGCGCTGCTTCCATCGCCAGTGAAGAGCCGAGCATGCAGCCGACCATCAACCGCATATCACGCTTCTGCGCCTCCTCCACCATCGCCAGCGCTTCGGTCAACCCGCCGCACTTATCCAGCTTGATGTTGATCATCTCGTAGCGATTACGCAGCGGCGCGATGTCTTCACGTGTGTGGCAACTCTCATCGGCACACACCGGAATCGGGTGCGCGAAGCGCTGCAACGCCTGATCCTGGCCCGCCGGCAGCGGCTGCTCGACCATCGCGATGTTAAAACTCGCCAGCGCGTTGAACAGGCTGGGCAAATCCACGCCCGACCAGGCTTCATTGGCATCAATGATTAAGGTGGCGCGCGGTGCGGCCTGTCGAATCGCAGCGACTTTCTCCAGAATCTCGTCGCGATTGAGTTTGATTTTTAGCAGGATGGCGCCGCGTGATACCGCATCGGCAGCGGCGGCGGCCATGTTCTTAATGGAATCGAGGCTAAGGGTTTCGGCGGTGATCACCGATGGCGGCTGACGACGCTCGCACTGTTGCCACAGCGTGTGCTTCACCAGCGCGGCATCAAGACGCCACAGCGCGCAGTCCAGCGCATTACGCGCTGAACCGGCAGACACACGGCTTTGCAGATCAAGGCGGCTCAGGCCCGCTTCCATGTCGGCGCGCAGCGCTTCCAGTTCGGCGTTGACGCTTTCTGGCGTTTCATCGTAGCGCGGCGTGGGCGTACATTCGCCGCGGCCAATAAAGCCGTTCTGCTCCAGCGTCACGCGAATTACCGTAACCGCCGTGCGAGTGCCACGTGAGATGGCAAACGGACGCGCCAGCGGCAGCTCCAGCACTTCAATCTGCATGCGCCGCATAATTAGCCACGCTCCTGCAGCAGCGCGGCGATATCCGCCATGCCGAAACGCACCGGATCGGTGGCTGGCACGCCGAATTCTGCGCTGATTTCTGCGCAATAGGCGCGCGCTTCTGCTTCGCTGTAGTTTGAGGTGTTGATGGCGAAACCGGCCAGCTGCACCGCGTCGCTGGTGACGTGCGCCGCGCGCAGGTTGGCTTCGACGCAATCTTTCAGGCTGACCATCGGCTGATGCGGCAGATGACGCATATGCGGACGGCCCATTTCATGGCACATCACCAGCCAATGCGGTTGCGCACCGTGAATCAAGCCCATGCTGACGCCAGCGTAAGAAGGATGGAACAGTGAACCCTGACCTTCCACGATATCCCAGTGATCGGCGTCATTGGCTGGTGACAGCGCTTCGACCGCACCGGCGATGAAGTCGGCAATCACCGCATCAATCGCGATACCTTCGCCTGCCACCAAAATGCCGGTCTGGCCGGTGGCGCGGAAATCGGCTTTCATGCCGCGTTCGCGCATCGCGGCTTCCAGCGCCAGCGAGGTGTACATCTTGCCTACCGAGCAATCTGTGCCGACAGTAAGTACACGCTTACCTGTACGCTTTTTACCGCTGCCTACTTCCAGTTTTGGACGCATATGACGCAGGTCGAACAGCTCAACACCGAACTCTTTGGCCAGCGCCACCAGCTCCGGCTCATCCACCAGACGATGGTGCAAACCGCTGGCCACGTTCATCCCGGCAGAGATGGCGCTTTTTACCGTGTCGAGCCAATGCGCGGGCAAGTAACCGCCGGCATTCGCGGTGCCGAGCACCAGCGTTTTGGCACCGCGCGCTTTGGCAGCGGCAATGTCGAGGACGTCGAGGCCCAGCGATACGGTGCAGCCCGGCAATTTGATTTCGCCAACGCACTGCTCTGGACGCCAGACGTGGATGCCGCGGGCGGTTTTAGCGGCCAGTGGATCGGTTACGTCGCCGAGGAAGAGTAAATAAGGTTGTGGGATCAGCATGATGTTTCTCATTTCAGACGGTTTATAGGGCCTGAATTGACTATTTCATGCAGAAGATGGGGTGACGAATGCTTGTTTAGTTGCGGGGTATAACGTGCGGCTATAGCCAGATCGAAATCTGATGGCTGAAGGGTTTTATCAGCAAGTTAGGGAAAAATGGGGAGATTTGCGGCTGGAGAGATAAGAAAACAGTTGATAACCACAGGTCGATCCCTGACCGCGATTATCGAGGGTATTCTGTTAGCGCTGGATTAATGCTGTGCGCCTGGCGGTACGTGCTTGAAGGTTTCAACGTAAGCGTTAAACACGTAGCGGAAAAAGCGTTTCATAAGGCACCTGGCTCAAAAATTGTTGAAGAAATACGCAAAAAGTATAGCCTCTGAGCGTTTTTACCGCAATTATTTTTGAAGTAGATCACATAATGAAGGGAAATTGGGAGTTGAGTGATGCAGTTAAAAGCGGTCACCATGAATGGCGACCCTACAAATTAAAACCAACCTAAGTGCTGGCCCAAAATGGTGCAGCCAATGCTGATCAGCACTACGCCGCCCAACACTTCGGCCCATTTACCCATCACCGGACCGATAAAGCGGCCCACCAGCACGCCGGTGGTCGCCATAATGGTAGTGGCGGCGCCGATGGTGATGGCGGTCATGATGATATTCACTTGCAGGAACGCCAGGCCAACACCGACGGCCAGCGCATCAAGACTGGTGGCGACAGCAGTTAACGCCAGCACCATAAAACCGTGACGCTGCGGCGCTTCGCAAGGCTCATCGGCGGTTTGACGGAAGCCTTCCATTATCATACGGCCGCCCAGCACGGTTAACAGCACGAACGCCACCCAGTGATCCCACGCCATGATGTAGCGGCTGGCCGCGAGGCCAATCGCCCAGCCAATCAGCGGCGTTAACATTTCAATGACGCCAAAGATCAAACCGGTACGCAGCGCTTCTTTGAAATTCGGGCGATGCAGCGATGCGCCTTTGCCCAATGCTGCGGCGAAAGCGTCCATCGACATGCCAAAGGCCAAAATCAGGGTTGCGATAAATGTCATGGGTTTTCAATCAATGCCGCGGAACCGGCGCTAAAGCCGCTACTTCTCCGCATTTATTGTTCAGTAATGAAAAAGTGCGCGCAGTCTAACACGCAAAAACGGCAAAAAAAAGACAGTAAAATCAGGGATTTAAGTATAGCAAAGGCTATAACTCTTAACTTTCGCTATTTTTGACGCTAAGTGAATGGAATAGAAGAAATTTCTTAGTGCGATTCGGCACGGGGATTGCACCGTAGCGCGGTTTTATGCGCTAATGCGCGCGCTAACTGATTTGGAAAATGACCATGAATAACCCATTCGAAACGCTGATTATCCCAGGCGGCATTCTGCTGCTGGGCTTTCTTTCTGCCCTGCTGCTGCCCGCGCCTTCATTTGGTATTGAGCTGGCAAAACAGCTGCAGGAAAGCCTGCATCTGATGGATGTTAATCAGCTGTATACCATCGTCTTTAGTTTGTGGTTTTTACTGCTGGGCGCGATTGAGTTTTTCGTCATTCGCTTCCTGTGGCGCCGCCGATCGCGCTGATCATTTTTCCGGCAAGGTGATGCATTTTTCTTCTGGCGGGAACCTACGACCATGATGAAATTCATCACCACAAAAATGTAACATTACTTTTACACGATATGGCGAAATATCGCGCAACATAAAATCCGCATAAATAATCAATTTAGTTAAAGTCCATAATTTTCAAAGCATTAAAATGTGACACACCTCACTCACCGTTTTCAACCCCATCAAAAGCACTCACAATAGCGTAACAACTGCATTACGCTAACCGTCTGATTAAGAGATAAAAATCCCTTATGACCACGGGGTTGAGCTGATTAATTCTTATGCTGAATCATTTCCGCCTTTAAAAAATAAACAAACGTTTAATTCCGATACGAGAATGTTATATTCGAATGCATATGCATAACGTGCAGTTAACCGTTATCGTCCCCATGACTTATACCTGAGTCTTAACCTTTGAGAGATAGCGCCACGCGCTCGAAAGAAGCGCGGCTATTTCGCCTGCGAACCTGTTGAGCTTCAGGTCAACAGAGAGAGGAGATGTCGCCTCATGAGTACTACTGCGGTAAATCTGGCGCTCGCCGCCGCTGGCATGGAAAGTGCAAACCTTCAGGAACGAAAAGACGTCGACGTACTGCTGATTGGCGCAGGCGTGATGAGTGCGACTTTGGGCGCATGGCTGCAAGATCTCGAACCTGACTGGTCGATTGAGATGGTTGAACGTCTTGATGACGTGGCCGTTGAATCGTCTAATGGCTGGAACAACGCCGGAACTGGCCATGCCGCGCTGGCAGAGCTCAACTATACGCCGCAGAAGGCGGATGGCAGCATCGACATCGCCAAAGCGGTGGCGATTAACGAATCGTTCCAGATTTCGCGCCAGTTCTGGGCGTATCACGTTCAGAAAGGCAACCTGCGCAATCCTAAAAGCTTTATCCACAGTACGCCGCACATGAGTTTCGTCTGGGGCGACGATAACGTTGAATTCCTGCGCAAGCGTTTCAATGCGTTGCAGAAAAGCACGCTGTTCCGTGGCATGAATTACTCTGAAGACCGTGATCAAATCACCGAGTGGATTCCGCTGGTGATGAACGGGCGTGACAGCAAACAGAAAGTGGCGGCCACCTGGACCGAAATGGGCACCGACGTGAACTTCGGTGAAGTAACGCGTCAGCTGATTGCCTCTTTAGAGAAGAAAGCCAATTTCCGCCTGCGTCTGCGCCAGGAAGTGCGCGATATCAAACGCCTGAGCGACGGTCGCTGGCAGGTCACGCTGCATAATCTGGCCAGCGGCGAAAATCGCCTGCTGACCACGCGCCAGCTGTTTATTGGTGCGGGCGGCGCGGCGTTGCCGCTGCTGCAGAAATCCGGCATTCCAGAAGTGAAAGGTTATGCCGGTTTCCCGGTGGGCGGTTCATTCCTGGTGACGGAAAATCCTGACGTAGTCAAACAGCACATGGCGAAGGTGTATGGCAAAGCCAGCGTCGGCGCACCGCCGATGTCGGTGCCGCACGTCGATACCCGCGTACTGGATGGCAAGCAGGTGCTGCTGTTTGGGCCGTTTGCGACCTTCTCGACCAAATTCCTCAAGCAGGGTTCGCTGCTGGATATGTTCGGCGCGATGAACACCAGCAACCTCAAGCCGATGGTGCAGGTTGGCCTGAAGAGCTTCGACCTGGTGAAATATCTGGTTGATCAGGTTTTGCAAAGCGACAGCGATCGTATGGAAGCTTTGCGCGCTTACGTGCCGCAGGCGAAGCAGGAAGACTGGCGTTTAGTGACTGCCGGCCAGCGCGTGCAGATCATCAAGAACGATACCGTGGAAGGCGGCGTGCTGCGTCTCGGTACCGAAGTGGTGACCTCGGAAGATGGCTCGATTTCTGCCTTGCTGGGTGCATCACCGGGCGCCTCCACCGCCGCACCGATTATGCTCGAGCTGATGGCGAAAGCCTTCCCGGAACAGATGCGTTCGCCGGAATGGCAGACCAAAATTCGCATGGTGATCCCATCGTGGGGACGCAAGCTGAACGGCGACGTCGCACTGACCGAGAAAGTGCTGGCCGATACCAGCCGCGTGTTACAACTCGACTACGAGCCGGTAATTACACCGGATGCCGCCAACGATGAAGCGCGCGAAACGGCGCACGTGGTGGGGAAGTAATAAGGTAGTTCTAGCCTGGTCGCCATGAATGGCGACCCTACAAATGCTTCGGTGCGCATATATGCGCACCGAAGCATCTAGCTGAGCAGCACCGCGTCGTACAACATCCACACAGTTGTCGCCACCAGCGACAGCGCCATCAAACTGTTAAACGCCTGACGTTTCCACGCAACCTGCAGATGGCTGCGCAGGCGATCGCCCAGCGCTGCCCAAATCAAAATGCACGGCAGATTCAGTGCCGCGAATCCCAGCAGCACCGTCAGCACGCCGTTGCTGTTGGCGTACATCAGCGCCACGTTGGTGACCATCAGCCAGGCTTTTGGGTTTACCGCCTGGAAACAGATGCCGCCAATTAACGTCATCGGGCGCGGACGTTCGCGCAGTTGCGGTGCGCCGGCATGGAAAATCTTCCAGGAAAGCCACAGCAGATAGCTACAGCCAACCACCGTCAGCGGCAGGCGAATCGCGCCCATCCAGTGCAGCAGCGCATCGAGCGCCACACTCGCCAGCAGCATCTGTATCGCACAACCCAGCAGGATGCCAAACAGCATCGGCAGCGTGCGTTTAAAGCCAAAATTCACGCCTGAGGTCGCCAGCAAGAGATTGTTCGGGCCTGGCGTGATCGACATAACGGTGACGTAGCTAAAGAATGAGGGATCAAGCATGATGCGCTTCCTGAAGAATCAATGATGTCTTCATGCTAGTGCGAACGCTGCAATGGAAACAGAGACACAAAACCACTATTGTAATGGATACAGTTGTCTCAAAAATGAATTGTACCCACTGCGCGCGGAGGCTTTTGTGTCCCTTCCACTTTCATCTGGTCAAACGCTGTATCAGCAGCTGGTCGATAGCTTTGCCGAGTCGATTCATCAGGGCACGTTGAAGCCCGGCAAGCGGCTGCCAGCGATACGTCGCGTGGCACAATCGCATCAGGTAAGTATCAATACCGTGCTCAATGCGTGGCAAATTCTCGAAGATCGCGGCCTGATCGAATCGCGTCCGCAGTCGGGTTATTACGTGCGTGGCGTGTTGCCCGCCGTAACGCGCCCTGTCAAACCGCTGCCGGCAAAAATCGACGATCCCAGTGCGCAAAAGCTGGAGCTGATTGAGCAAGTGTTCGCGGCGCAAAATAATCCCGATTACACCAATATCTCGCTGGCCTGTCCGCAGGATGGCACTTTCTATCCGGCGGCGCGAATAGCGCGAATTACTGCGTCGATTTTGCGCCAGAATCCCGACATTATCGGACGCTATGCGCTTCCACCTGGTAGTGAGCGCTTACGGGAGGAGATTGCGCGTCGCGCTCTGCACAACGGCATCAACCTGCCGCCGCAGGCGATCACACTGACGCACGGCTGTATGGAAGCGCTCCAGCTGGCGCTGCGTGCGGTGACTAAACCCGGCGATTGTATTGGTCTGGAATCGCCAACCTATTTCTTCCTGTTCCCGCTGCTGGCGTCGCTGGGTCTGAAGGCGCTGGAAATCCCCACCGATCCGCATCAGGGATTGTCGCTGGATGCGCTGGAGATGTTGTTACAGGAGAAGCGGATTCAGGCGGTGATCGCCATGCCGGGCGCGCAGAACCCGTTGGGATATGTGATGCCGCTGGAAAACAAAAAGCGGCTGGCGAAGTTAGTGAATACTTACCACGTTCCGCTGCTGGAAGATGGTTTGTATGACGAATTGCAGTTTGAGTGGCCGCTGTCGCCGCCGGTGAAGGCGTTTGATAGCGATGGTTGGGTGATTTACTGCACCAGCTTTACCAAAACTGTGGCGCCCGATTTCCGCGTCGGCTGGACTGCCGCGGGACGTTTTCATGACGCTATCGCCCACCTCAAAGCGGTTTCGTCGATGGCGGAATCACGCTTGTTAAGTGAAACCCTGGCCGAATTTCTTGCCAGCGGCGGCTACGATCACCATCTGCGCACGCTGCGTCGGCGCTATGCCGCCAATCTGGATGCGGCGCGCGGTATTCTGGCGCGCCACTTTCCACAGGGCACGCGCGCTACCCTGCCGCGCGGCGGGTTTGTTTTTTGGGTCGAACTGCCGGGAAATATTGATACCGTGGAGATGTTTCATCGTTTGCTACAGGAGCAAATCTGTGTGACGCCAGGCGCGCTCTACTCGCTGAGCGATCGTTATAAACACGCCTTGCGTCTCTCCTGCTGCTATCCGTTTGATGAGCGTTATACGTGGGCGCTGCAGCGCACCGGCGCGCTGGCCTGTGAGATGACAGGTCTCGCGCCGGGACAGGATCAGGGTTTGCCGTTGCGGCCCCAGGTGGTGTAAGGCTCACGCTCGGTCAGACGCTCGTAATAGGTCTGTACCGCCGGGAAGTTAGGATGATCCAGCGGGGTTTCAAACCAGCGATTGACCGCCAATCCAACCGGAATATCCGCCAGCGAGAAATTGCGGCCTGCGACGTAGCGCCCGGTTTTCTCCAGATGCTGATTGAGAATGTTCATGGTGTGCGTCCAGCCTTTCACGGCCGCCGCCAGCAAGCGCGGATCCTGATGCGCTGGGGAGTTGCGCACCAGTGACATAAACGCGTAGCGCCATGAGGTGTTGAGTTCGGTGGCTTGCCAATCCATCCACTGATCGACCGGCGCGCGTGCGCGTGGATTATCGGGATAGAGCCATTCGCCGCCATTGCTGTTGGCGAGATAGCGCAGAATGGTGTTGGATTCCCACAGCACGAAGTCGTCCTCAATAATTACCGGGACCATGGCGTTGGGATTGAGCGCCATAAACTCTGGCGTGTGCAGCGATTGCGGATCATCGCCCCAGGGTTCTAATTCGTATGCAATATCGAGTTCTGCACACAGCCACAGAACTTTTCGCACGTTTATTGATGAAGTACGGCCAAGAACTTTTAACATTGTGGACTCCGATTCCAGAATTCTTAATTTATTCATAGCCCTGTTGCTGGCCTTTCGCAATCAGCAGGATGTAAATCCCGATTTCAGACAACCTCAACGAGGAAGGAGTGACAATGAAGGTCGCATTTAAACAGGTGGATGTGTTTACCTCATCAGCGTTTAAAGGGAATCCGCTGGCGGTAATTATGGATGCACAGGGATTGAGTGACGCGCAGCTGACGGCGATTGCGCGCTGGACCAATCTGTCCGAAACCACCTTTGTGCTGCCGCCACAGGATGCGGCGGCAGATTACCGCGTGCGCATTTTTACCGTGGAAGGCGAACTGCCGTTTGCCGGACATCCTACGCTCGGCACCGCGCATGCGCTGCTGGAAGCGGGTTGGCCGCTGAAAACGCCAGGCAAAATCGTGCAGGAGTGCGGCGTGGGGTTGGTTGAGGTGAAAATCAGCGACGACGGCGCGCTGGCCTTTGCGGCACCCGCCGCTCGCTTAACGCCCTTCAGCGATGCGCTGATGAGCAGCGCGCTGAACAGTGAAGCTTTCAATCTCAGCCAAACGCCGACCATCGTTGATATGGGCATCCGCTGGCTGCTGATTCCGATGAGTAGCGCGCAAGCGGTGCTGGATGTGGTGCCGTCAGCCGCCGATTTACACCGGTTACAACAGCATGCTGAGGTTAACGGCACGGCGATTTTTGGCGCGTTACCAGCAGGTGAAAACGAGCAGTACGAAGTGCGCGCATTGCTGGTTGAGAACGGCAGTTTGACTGAAGATCCAGTGACCGGCAGCGCCAACGCCTGTCTGGCCCGCTACTTCGAGGCTAACCAACAAACGCGGGACTATCGGGCACGTCAGGGCAGCGCGATTCAGCGGGAGGGGCGCATTCAGGTGAGTTTTACGGATAAGGCGATCTGGATTGGCGGCCAAACCGTGACGGTAATTGATGGGACGATTGATTTGTAATACCCATCAGCGCTGGCTTTGAAAGAGGTGCGCATGAATGCGCACCCTACGAAAAACGGGCGAATAAATCGCGAGTTTAGTGATTACAGACCTTGGCCGCCTGAGGCTTCGATGCGCTGTGCGGTGATCCAGCCGGTTTCATCGCTGAGGATCGCGCTGATGGCATCGCCGATATCATCTGGCAAGCCAACGCGGCCTAACGCGGTCACCGAGGCGATGTGATCGTTGAGATCTTTGGTATCACGCACGCGACCGCCCCCGAAGTCGGTTTCAATCGCGCCGGGCGCCAGAATGTTGACGCGGATATGGCGCTCGCCCAACTCTTTTGCCTGATAGCGGGTTAATACTTCCATCGCGCCTTTAATTGAGGCGTAAGTGCCTGAACCCGGCAGCGTCAAACGGGTTAAACCGCTGGAGATATTCAGGATGCGTCCACCATCAACGATCAGCGGCAGCAGTTTTTGCGTCAGGAAGAACGGCCCTTTGAAGTGCACATTCACCAGCGCATCAAACTCATCTTCGGTGGTCTCGGCGAACAGCTTGTAGTGACCATGACCGGCGTTGTTCACTAAATAATCAAAATTGTCACGCTGCCAGGTTTTCTGCAGCGCTTCTTTCACCTGCGCCACGAAGCCATCGAACGTGCTGCTATCGCCCACATCCAGCTGCAGCGCCACCGCACGCGCGCCCAGCGCTTCAATCTCTTGCACCACCGCCTGCGCTTCTTCCGCGTGACCGCGATAGGTAAACAGGATATCGATGCCTTTGGCGGCCAGTTTCAGCGCCCCATTCTTGCCTAAACCACGATTTCCGCCGGTAATCAATGCAATTTTATGACTCATGTTTCGCTCCAGTTGGAAAATTGAACACGTGTTAAGGATATTCGTGAATAATTGATCTATAAACGCAGAGGAATACGCAGCACTGTTTCACTAACAACAACAATCGGTGAACAACATGGATAAAATTCACGCAATGCAGGTTTTTGTGCGAGTGGCAGAAATGGGCAGTTTTACCCGTGCGGCAGAAAGTTTGGGTTTACCGAAAGGCAGCGTATCGCGTCAGCTGCAGGCGCTGGAAAATCAAATGGGGACGCGGCTGCTGCATCGCACCACACGGCGCGTGCATCTGACGCAGGACGGCCTGGTTTATTACGATCGCTGCCTCGATTTACTCTCGATGCTCGACGACATGGACAGCCTGTTCCAGCACGATCCCGGCACCTTAAGCGGCAAGCTGCGCGTGGATATGTCGGTGGCGATGGCAACCGGCTTTGTGCTGCCTCGTTTGCCGGAATTTTTGCAGCACTATCCCGGTCTGGAAATTGAGTTGAGCAGCAGCGATCGTCAGGTCGATGTGATTCGCGAAGGCTTTGACTGCGTGGTGCGCGTTGGCGAGCTGAAAGATTCCGGGCTGATTGCGCGGAAAATCGGCTCGCACGCCTTGATCAACTGCGCCAGCCCCGGCTACCTTTCCCGCTTCGGCATGCCGGTGCGGCTGGAAGATCTGTCGCAACACGCGATGGTGCATTACACCCAGCAGCTTGGGCAACCTTCACTGGGCTTTGAATATTTTGATGGCAAACAGTGTCATTACGTTCAAACCGGCGGCGTGGTGACGGTAAACAGCACCGAAACCTATCGCGCGGCGTGCATGGCCGGGCTCGGCATTATTCAGGTGCCAGCGATTGGCGTGCAGCCGCTGCTGGAGTCAGGACAACTGGTTGAAGTGCTGCATCACTTCCCGGCGAAACCGATGCCGATCTCGCTGCTTTACCCGCATCGCCGTAACGTGGCACGCCGCGTACGCGTGTTTATGGAGTGGTTAAGCCACGTCTTGCAGGAGTACGTGACATAGCAGGCTATAATTGTATTTTCGCAGTGAACAGGATGACTATCGTCTATGACGGACAAAAAACCTATAGAGACAGCGGCCAAAGCAGAAGCCAAGCCGCTTATTGATATTAAAACCGGCAATAAAACCGTGGATGGCTCGATTCAACATGTGTCGCGCTTCGCTGCCTGGTTTCAGGCGATTCCGGCAGTGGCGCACTTTATGCGCGCGCTGGAACGCTTTAACGATCGCCTTGGCAGCCAGTTTGGCGCGGCGATCACCTACTTCTCTTTTCTCTCTCTGATACCGATTTTGATGGTCTCCTTTGCGGCAGTCGGCTTTGTGCTGGCGTCGAATCAGGACATGCTCACCGAGTTGATCAACAAAATCGTTAACAGCATCAGCGATCCGACGCTGGCCACCACGCTGAAGAATACGGTGAATACCGCGATTCAGCAGCGCGCCACGGTGGGGATAACCGGTTTGCTGCTGGCGCTTTACTCCGGCATTAACTGGATGGGCAATTTGCGTGAAGCAGTGCGCGCGCAGTCGCGCGACGTGTGGGAACGTACGCCAGACGATCAGGAGAAACTCTGGAAGAAGTACGCGCGCGACCTGCTTTCGCTGCTGGGTTTGATGTTTGCGCTGGTGATTACGCTGTCGCTGACCTCGATTGCCGGTGCGGCGCAGGCGGCGATCGTTAATGCGCTGGGGCTGGAAGACATTGAGTGGCTGCGTCCGGCAATGACGGTGATTGCGTTATCTATCTCCATCTTTGCTAACTATCTGCTGTTCCTGTGGATCTTCTGGATTCTGCCGCGCCACAAGCCGCGTAAAAAAGCACTGTTCCGTGGCACGCTGCTGGCGGCGATTGGCTTTGAAGTGATCAAGTTTGTGATGACGCTGACGCTGCCGAAGCTGGCGACTTCGCCATCGGGTGCCGCCTTTGGTTCGGTGCTCGGCTTGATGGCATTCTTCTACTTCTTTGCGCGTTTGACGCTGTTCTGCGCCGCGTGGATCGCCACCGCGAAATATAAAGATGATAAAGAGATGCCGCAGCCGCATCAGGCTAAATAAGCCGACGAGGTTGTTACATTTGCCGTACTAGCTAAAAATGTTTCCTGATGGCTACTTTTTCAGCAAAAACCAGCAGGAAACGCTAAAGGGTCACTTTAATTTGGCCCTTTTGCAGAGATTCCCGCCAAAAAAATGACACTTCCCGTTCCCATCCGCCACTGATTGCAGCAACTCAGAAATTATCCACTTATTCGCCGAAAAAGCCCGGTCTGACGCGGTTTTTCGCCATTGAATGCCGCAAACCAGGTGCGTAAGATTCTCTGTCTACATTTACAATTAAGAAACACTTATGCAAGCTTCCATCACAGAAACACTCGACAAAAAACACGACGACGCACCGGTCAATTCACGTGGCAAAGTGGTTGTGGCATCGCTTGTCGGCACCGCCATTGAGTTCTTCGACTTCTATATCTATGCCACCGCCGCGGTGATTATTTTCCCGCACATCTTCTTCCCGCAGGGCGATCCGACCGTGGCTACGCTACAGTCGCTGGCAACCTTCGCGATCGCCTTCGTGGCGCGTCCAATTGGTTCGGCCGTCTTCGGACATTTTGGCGACCGCGTTGGCCGTAAAGCAACCCTGGTGGCATCGCTGCTGACCATGGGCGTTTCGACAGTGCTGATCGGTTTGCTACCAGGTTATGAAACCATTGGCGTGGCAGCGCCACTGCTGCTGGCGCTGGCGCGTTTTGGTCAGGGCCTTGGACTCGGTGGCGAATGGGGCGGCGCAGCACTGCTGGCCACCGAAAATGCCCCGGCGAAAAAACGTGCGCTTTATGGCTCATTCCCACAGCTCGGCGCGCCGATTGGCTTCTTCTTCGCTAACGGCACCTTCCTGCTGCTTTCATGGTTGCTGACCGACGAACAGTTCATGAACTGGGGCTGGCGCGTGCCGTTTATTCTCTCTGCGGTATTGGTGTTAATTGGCCTGTATGTGCGCGTTTCGCTGCATGAAAGCCCGGTGTTCGCCAAAGTGCAGAAAGAGAACAAGCAGGTGAAAATGCCGATTGGCACGCTGCTGAGCAAGCATCTGACCGCCACCCTTCTCGGCACCTTCATCATGCTCGCCACTTACACGCTGTTCTACATTATGACCGTGTACTCGATGAGTTACGGCACCGCGCCCGCGCCGGCTGGTCTTGGCTATTCGCGTAACAGCTTTCTGTGGATGCTGATGGTGGCGGTGATTGGTTTTGGTGTGATGGTGCCGATTGCCGGTTTGCTGGCCGATCGCTTTGGTCGTCGTAAAACCATGATCACCATTACGCTGATGATTATCGCCTTTGCACTGATGTTCCCAATGCTGCTGGGTTCCGGTTCTCAGGTGCTGGTGATGGGCTTCCTGATCCTTGGTCTGAGCATTATGGGCCTGACGTTCGGTCCGATGGGCGCGCTGCTGCCGGAGCTGTTCCCGACGGAAGTGCGTTATACCGGTGCATCCTTCTCCTATAACCTGTCGTCGATTCTTGGGGCTTCTGTGGCGCCTTATATCGCCACGTGGCTGAATGCCCACTACGGTTTGCAGGCGGTGGGTTTCTATCTGGCTTCGATGGCCGTATTGACGTTGATCGCGCTGATTGCCTGTAAAGAGACACGTAATCAGACGCTGTATGAAGCGGTGTGATTGATTTCCACCATTCGTGCTCGCTGTCCCCCATCCCGGCCTTCCCCCGCTAGCGGGGGAAGGAGATGCT